>CANRGN010000006.1 GCA_947630235.1 uncultured Clostridia bacterium | reverse complement strand
TTAATGTATGGAATATATCCATATACTTGTGCTACTGAAAAACAAAAAGAAGCTATGAAAAATGCAGAAGTTCCATTTAAGTTCTTTTCAATATATGAAATGGTTTATGAAAGTATAATAAAATTATTATAATACCTAAACATTATTATCAAGAAGTCTATGAATTAGGAAAAAATATTTAAGAAAGAGGTAATTTTATTATGAGTAAAGTATTAGTAACTTATTTTTCAGCAAGTGGTGTAACAAGAAGTGTTGCACAAAATATTGCAGATAGTATATATGGAAAAATCATTTAAACAAACCATTCTAGCAGCAGTCATTAATGCAAATCGAAGATATTTTGAACCACGTTTTACCATTACTGAATATGAATATATCTAATAGACATGACTTAATGATAGAAATGATACTTACTCCTTCTGCATTAACAGTATTTGATAATTCGGAGATACATAAGCAATGGAAATTTGAGTAAAGAGTTTAAATTAGGATTGAAATTTCAAAAGAAGCAATAGAAAAAGCTGTTGATGTAACAATAAAGTTTATAAAAGAAACAATGTAATTATAGGAGGTTAAAGGAAAAAATTATTTATGATTAAAGTAAAAATATGTGCGAATAAAAGTGTTGATGAAGCTAAAATGTGTTTAGATGCAGGAGCTGATATAATAGGTATATTAGTAGGACAAGAACATAATAGTAATGATTTTATTGATAAATATAAAGCCAAAGAAATAACTCATTTTGTAGATAAAAGATGTGATGTATCTTTAGTGACTCACTTAACAGATGCTGAAAAAATAATTCAATTAACAAAATTTATTGGAAACAATATTATTCAATTACATTCTGATATTGAAGAAAATGAAGTAGAAAAAATATATAAATCATTACCAAATGTAAAACTTGTTAGATTAATCCATATTTCTAAAGATGGTAAGATATGTACTAATTATAAAAAAATGAAGTATGCAGATTATTATTTATTAGATAGTTTTAATTTAAAAACCAATCAGGTTGGTGGAACTGGATTAACTCATGATTGGAATAAAAGTTCAGAAGTAATAAAAAAATTAAATAAACCAGTTTTTTTAGCTGGTGGCTTAAATCCAGATAATGTGAAACAGGCAATTTCATTAGCTCATCCATATGGAGTAGATGTTAATAGCGGATGTAAAAACGAATTTGGTATTAAAGATAAAAATAAAGTCAAAAATTTCATCATCAATGCTAAGAGTTAATGCAAGTAAAGTTGGAGTTTATATACTTACTTATTTTGTAGATGGTGGAAAAAGTATTTTAAATAGAAGGAAAAATTATGAGCAAAATAGTAAATTTGTGGAAATATGTATATATAAGAAATGAATGTTTTTGTTATATGCATATAGTTGAGGAATGGAGATGTAAAATATGAAAAAATATTAAAGTAGGAGAGAGTACTAATTTTCAAATTTATTAAGAATAAAAAAATAATTTATAAGGAGAAATTTATGGAAGAAAACAAAATAATGAAGGATAAGATAATCTATCAAACTGAAAATTTTATAGTATGTGTACCATATAAAGTACACATTTCAAGAGAAGACGGAGGTCATATATGGATAGGAGCTAAAGAAAAATATTTTGCAAGTAGATTAGACCTAAGTCCTACAGAAGCTATTGAGGTAATGCGTTTATCAATGTTAATAAGCGAAGCAATGATAGAAGGTATGAAAAATAGAGGAATTAATATTGAAAGGATAAACTATCAAGATAATGGAAACTGGGCATATCTAAAAGGTACTAAGCCAAAGTTTCATATACATTTATATGGAAGAACAAAAGAATCAAAAGTTCAAATCTGGGGAGAAGCATTGAAATTTCCAAATCCTGATGATCCTTTTTATGATAATTTTACACCATTCAATGACGAAGACATTGAAGAAATAAAGAAACAAATAATTCTTTTAGAAAATACAGAAAAATACAAATTAGAAAATTGGAAATAAAACGAAGAGATAGTATGGAATTTAGTAACTTTAAGAAAGAACTTGTTATCTTAATAAACCAACTAAAAAAGCAATTGAAGATTATCTAAAATATAAAATTATAAAGAAAGGATGATGAATATTATGGAAAAATCAAAAGTTTATTATGCAAAGGAGATAACTCCTGAAAATTTAATTAAAATATATGAGGCTCTTGGAGTAGAGTTAAAAGGAAAAATCGGTGTAAAAGTTTCAACTGGAGAAGATGGGGCAAGAGGATATCTAAAAGCAGATTTAATTGGACCATTCGTAAAAAAACTAAATGGAACAATTATTGAATGCAATACAGCTTATGATGGTGCAAGAAATACTGCAGAAGATCACATGAAAGTAGCAGAAAAACATGGATTTACATCTTATGCTGATGTAGATATTATGGATGCCGATGGAGAAATGAAAATACCAGTAAACAATGGCAAACATTTAAAATATGATTTAGTTGGGACACATTTAGACAGATATGATGCAATGGTAAATTTGGCACATGGTAAAGGTCATGCTATGGGTGGATTTGGTGCAAATTTAAAAAATCAATCAATAGGTGTTGCATCAAGAAATGGAAAAGCATATATTCATACAGCAGGAATAACAGAAAATCCAGATGAATTATGGGCAAAACTTCCAAAACAAGAAGCTTTTATTGAGGCAATGGCAGAAGCAGCAAAATCAGTTGCAGATTATTTTGAGGTAAATAATAAAAAAATAGTTTATATAACAGTAATGAATTTCTTATCAGTTGATTGCGATTGTGATGCACATCAAACAGATCCTGTAATGGAAGATTTAGGAATAGTAGCATCTTTAGATCCAGTAGCAAATGACCAAGCATTTATTGATATGATATGGGCTTCAAAAGATAAAGGTGCTCATCTCTTACGAGAAAGAATAGATCGTAAGCTTGGAAGGCACATATTACCTTATGCAGAAGAAATTGGACTTGGAAATCAAAAATATAGGTTGGTAAGTATAGATGATTGAAATAATTAGAAATCAATTATTTTATTTTTGATATTATTTTGAAATGATAGGACTAAATACGCAAATGCATATACAGAAGTATATGAAATATTAAGTTGTTTGAACGAAGAAGAGTGCTCAAAAATTCCAGAAGAATTAATAGAGTTATTTGAAGAAAATAGAAATTTAAATTACGACTATGAAGTAAACTTGAATAAAGTTATTGTAAATTAGTTGATTAACATAAAGAATTATTATATAAAATAAATAATAAAGGAGTTTTTGTTATGATAAGTGAATATTATAAAAAATTTAAAGTTAAAGATTATATGGAAGAGATAAAAATAAGTAAAAAAAGTTTAGATTGTTCTCTTGGAACAAATCCTTTTATAAATAAAGGAACAATAAAAAAATGTATCAATAAATCAAAGTCAGTAATTAATAGATATCCATTGAATGAATATGAATTATTAAAACAAAAATTAGTAGATTTTTATCATTTTAACCCAAATATTGAACTTGAAAATATTGCATTCGGCTCCTGGCACAATGGGAATAATTAGAAATTTAAGTACATTCTTAATTAATGAAAATACCAAAGTATTAGGTATAGCTCCTCAATTTACAAGATTTATATCAGAAGTAGAATTAAGAAAAGGAATTTATCACTATTATAAATTAGAGCCAAAATATAATTATAGATTTATTTTAAAACATTTTTTAAATGAAATCACCAAAGATGATAGCTTAATATATATTGATAATCCAAATAATCCTACAGGTCAAATTATTGATATTAAAGATATAGAAGAAATTGTGAAAAAAGCAAAAATGTATGGAATTATAGTCATGATAGATGAAGCATATGGTGATTATATGTCTCCTTCTAATTCTAGTATCAATTTAATAGGAAAATATGATAATGTTGTTGTAATGAAGAGTGCTTCGAAATTCTATGGATTGCCAAACCATAGAATAGGATATCTTTTTGCTGATAAAGAATTTATTAAAGTATATAATGAAATAACATTACCATTTCCTTTTTCTGATCTATCTGCAAATATCTTTTTAAATATTTTAAATGATTATAAAAAAATAGAAAGTACAAAAAATAAAGTAATAGAAATAAATAAAAAAATTTATGCAAAATTAAATTCTAATCAATATTTATATACTAACATAGAAACACCAATATTTACATTAAAAGCAAAAAAGAATATAAATTTAACACAAGAATTACAAAGAAAAGATATTATAACAGAAAGTGGAAAATGTTTTTTAAATTTAGATCAAAATTATTCAAGAATTAGAATAAATAGAAATTATAAGAAAATAATTAAAACAATAAATAATTTGGAAAATTTCTAATTTAAAATTGATCCATTTTTTCAATTAGAAATAATAGTGACGACGTTTGGTCTAAAGGAAAATTAAGTTTAGATTATCAAATAATTATAAAAAAAATAAAGTACAGTGTAAAATTGTATATAGAAAATAATGATGTAAATGTAAAATTAATGTAGGCAAATTATAAAAATTACCTACATTAATTTTTTCTAAAAATATTGAAAAAACATAGATAATCCAATACCACAAAATATGAGATTGTACTTGAGAAGTAAGTATTTTTTTGCTATAATTTTATTTAGGAGTAATTTTTGTGAATTAATGGAGAAAATCAAATTATTAAAATGGGAAAATTTTTTTTATGAAAAAATCACGTAAAATTACTTTGGTGATAGTAGCTATAATGTTGCTTATTGGAATAGTTTTTGGAACTTATTTTCTTGTAAAAAATAAGCAAGTTACAAATAAAAAAATAATGAATTAGAAGAGAAATCAATGAATTTATCAAAAGTAGACATGGTAAATGAAAATAACAATGAGTTAGACGAGAAATCAAATAATAATTTATTCAAAGTAGAAATAGCAAATATGAGGAAGAAGAAATTTGAAATAAATTCATAGTGTGATATAATCGTAGTTGGAAAAAGTGCAGTATTTTTAATTCAAAATATATTTCCTACTACGGGAGAATATATATTGGAGAAATATATTACTGAAAATAAGGATGTTGAAAATACATGTTGTTCATTTTGGAAAAAAAGAAACAAATTTTATACTATATTGTAGAAAATTTGTTATTGCAGTAAACCACTGTAAAGAGCAAATATCCATATATGTATCTAGGAGGATCTATATACAACAAGTCTGATTTTATAGACAACTTTGACGGTGATGCTTCTGATATGGTAGAAAAAAAGTCAAGGAGGAAATTAACAATGTCAATATTATTAACTGGAGGAGCAGGTTTTATAGGCTCACACACAGCTGTAGAATTAATCAACGCTGGCTATGATGTAGTTATCGTTGATAATCTATCTAATAGCAACGAAAAGGTTCTTAATCGTATCAAGACAATTACAGGAAAGTATCCTAAATTTTACAAGATTGATGTTTCTGTTGCAGAAGATCTTTGCAAAGTTTTTAATGAAAACAACATTACTGGGGTAATCCATTTTGCGGGATTTAAATGTGTCCCTGAATCAACAAAGATTCCTTTAAAATATTACAGAAACAATTTGGATACAACTCTTTCATTGCTTGAAGTAATGAATAAATATAATTGCACCGCAATTGTGTTTAGCTCTTCAGCGACAGTGTATGGAGATAAGAATCCAGTACCTTTCAAGGAAAATATGCCTGTTGGAGGAGCAACAAAT
Organism: uncultured Clostridia bacterium; assembly: GCA_947630235.1. GTDB lineage: Bacteria > Bacillota > Clostridia > TANB77 > CAG-508 > Scatovivens. Next base: position 61,301 of record CANRGN010000006.1, on the reverse strand, counting down.
GCGTATGGCAGAACAAAATTAATGATTGAAGACATTTTAACAGATGTCGCTGTAGCTTCTACAGATTTTTCAGCTGTACTACTTAGGTATTTCAATCCAATCGGAGCTCATCCAAGTGGGTTAATTGGTGAAGCACCAGATGGTATTCCAAATAACTTAATGCCTTATGTTACTCAAACTGCTGTAGGTGTTCGTGAGTTTTTAACCATTTATGGTACTGATTATAATACTCACGATGGTACCGGAGTACGTGATTATATCCATGTGGTTGATTTGGCTAGAGGTCATGTTGCTGCTATAAAATATGCAACAGAACATACTGGAGTAGAAGCTATTAATTTAGGAACAGGAAATGGAAGTAGTGTATGGGATGTAGTTCATGCATTTGAAAAGGCAAATAATATTCAAATTCCAGTTGTTATTGGAAAGAGAAGACCTGGGGATATAGACGAATGTTATGCTTCAGTTGATAAAGCTGCCAAACTTTTAGGGTGGCGAGCAGAATTAACTCTTGAAGATATGTGCAAAGATTCTTGGAACTGGCAGAAAAAAAATCCAAAAGGATATGAAGATTAATCGAGAAACCCCTAATAAATAGAATTACCTAAAGAAAAATAAATGAATAAAATGTGGACATGCCCAAAAAATGAATATAGAATATCTTAATACATTACCTGAATAAAAAAATAAATTTAATGTTGAATTAGAAGATGGAGAAATTTATAAAAAATTACATGAATTAGAAGGTTTTTGTGGGCCAAGGGGACCATTTCCCCTTGGCTCAACGTCCCCTTGTTATACTATTAAAAAGAAAATAGTTGAAATAATACAAAATGATAAAAACTAACAGAAGAATTTTAAATATGAAAAAGGACATGGTAAAAGAGTAACAGGATATTCTAATGAAATTAATATATCTGAAAATGTATTAGATTATATAAATCCAAATGAAAGTATTAAGATTATTGTAGCCAATAATCAAATACAATTATTTAATGATAAGCAAAGGATAGAGACAACAGATTTTATAAAAGATATTACAAACAAAATAAGTGATGGATTTGACTATGAAGGAGTAATAACTGAAATTAATTCTGATGATATAATTTTTGAAAATCAGTCAACGAACAAAAAATATTTAATAGATCTTAGTAAACAATTTAAGTATATAAATGGAAGAACAAATGATGAATTAGATATTAGTGAACTAAAAGTAGGATATTATATAAGTACATTTTCTTACAATTCAAAACATGTTATTAGTATATTAAGTGATATAAAAGGTGAAGAACTAAAAAAAGAATTAATCAAAAATTTATCTTTAGAAAATCCTCTTTATTGGAAAGCTACCATAACAGGCAAAGAGTTAAATATAATAAATGATAATAAAGCAATTTTAACACTAACTATAAAAGATTTAGTAGAAGACTATAATGAAGATAGTGAGTTTGAAATGAAAGTTGAACTTAATTCAAATACTAACATAGAATGTAAAGGTGGTTATAATAAAATAGAACAATTAGAAGATGTATCAATAGATGTTATAAATGTAAGATTAGATGAAAATACGATAAATAATGAAATTCCTGTAGCTACATGGTTTATGTGTAGCAATGGGAATTAAAGTGAGCATATGGACTTGGTTACATGATATTTTTCAAATAATTAAAGCAAAAATAATTTATTGATAAAAATATGAAGATATGATATTATTTTTTCATAAGAAAATAAAATAGGAGATAAAATTCAATGGTAAAAAAATATAAAAGAATTTTGGTAATATTTTTGATTATTGTAATGCTTATGCCTTTTGGAACACACATTTTTGCTGATACACAAGATATACAGCAAAACCAGTATGCCTATACTGGTTTTTCAGGAATTTATCAACAAATATGCGTAAATGGAAAAGTCGTTTACCAAGAAGACAACAACTTTTGGTTGTCAGATGATGATACGCTTACTACTGAACAACAAAAGGCTCAATTCTTACCAAGAGATATGGGAGATGGAAGTTATGCTTTTGAAAATCGTTTAACTGAAAATAGAATAGCAACTGCAGAAGATAATAAGGAACTTCTTGCAACAATCTATAATTTTAGAGGATATTTTAATAAAAGAGCAGAAGATTATGAAGGATTAAATGATGATACTCAACACTGGATTTTAGAAAAAACTGATAAAGAAAACGAATACTACTTAAAAAGTTTAGAGAATAATTTATATATGGGTGTTTCTGATGAAAATAAACTAATAGCTGTTTCAAATGAAAATAAAGCAGTTTTTACATTTAATCCATTATATAATGAAAGTCCATTATATCAGCTTTCAATCAATTCTGGCTATGCAAGACTTACTGAATTACAGCGTGAGCGTTTAGAGCGTGTTTATGAAAGTGTAGCAGGAGATGTATTTGATCGTACAGGACAATATTTTGAAAATAAAGATGTTCCTAAAGAAACACCTCGTGCAAAAATTGATAATATTTACAAAGAAGTTTCAGAAAACAACAATGATTCAAATACTTGTTTTACTAAGTTAAACTCTTATCTTAAACCAAATAACGCATTTGTATCTTTACAACTTCTAAATCATTTACATATTAGTAAGGAACTACCTGGTACTGAAAATGTTCGTAGTGAAATTGTATCAAATGGTCAAGAATTACCAGATAAAAGTATTGGTGATGGTAAAAGGTATCAATGTTCTATCAATATTTACGATAAAAATAATAACCTGGAACAAACAATTAGTATGACAATTATAGATAGTGGTCTGTCAGTTATAACAAATGCGAGAATGTTTGCTAAAATTTTAACATATATTCCTTATGTTCTACGCAAAAATATCACAACTGCATCATGTTATAAGTCTTTTTCATCTTCTGGTAAATTTTTAACTGATTTACACAGTATCGAAATTGCGTTAGTAGCTGGTAGTACTGAAGAAGGAATGCTTGATTCAGTCGTTCATGAATTAGGTCATAGTATTGATAGAGGATATGGTAATAGTTACCATTTCTCTAGTCATGGGGAGTGGAGCGTAGCAAGAGAACAAGATATTTTCGCAGTTTCTGATTATGCCAATAGCAATGATCACGAATGTTTCTCCGAGTTTTGTAGAATTTATTTTTCAGCTTATACTAATAAGGACTGGGCAAGAGCAATAGAGATTCTTTTCCCAAATCAATATGCATTATTTAAGCGTGTTCGTATGGATTATTTGGACGGATATACACTATGGGATGATGGACCAGAGAAAGAAGTTACAGTAACATTGAATTACAACAATGATGGAAAAACTGAACCTAAAAAAATAGTTGTAGATCAATATTCTCTTTATAGTGAAAATATAAAAAAATTATCAGAAGAACCTGTTTGGGAAGGACATAAATTTTTAGGATGGTTTACTGAAGCCGAAGGTGGTAAACTAATTGATGACAAACAAAGAGTCATAAATGAAAATGAACATACATTATATGCTCATTGGGAAGATACTAATATATATCCTAAAACTGTAACATTAAATAAAACAGAAATAACTTTAACCAAGGGAGATATAGAAAATCTTATAGCTATAATCAATCCAGACAATGCTATTGATAAAACTCTAACATGGAAATCTTCTGATACATCAGTTGCAAAAGTTGATGAAAACGGAAAAATAACATCAGTTGCAAAAGGAAATGCTACAATTACTGTTACAACTTCAAATGGAAAAACAGCAACATGTAAAGTAACAGTTAAAGATAAAAATTCTAACACAAATACAAGTAATAATTCTAATACAAGTACAAACAATAATAAAAATACCAATACTAATAGTACAAATAAGAATACTACATCAAGTACAACTATCAAAACACCAAATGTAAGTTATCGTACACATGTAGAGAATATAGGCTGGCAAAACTATGTAAAAAATGGAGAAACAGCGGGAACATCTGGTAAAGGATTAAGATTAGAAGGTATAAATATAAAATTAGAAAATAATTCTTTAAGTGGAAATATAGAGTATTGTACACATGTGCAAAATATAGGCTGGCAAAATTATGTGAAAAATGGAGCCATGTCAGGAACATCAGGAAAAGGCTTGAGATTAGAGGCAATAAAAATAAGGTTAACAGGAGATCTTTCAAAACAATATGATATATATTATAGAGTACATTGTCAAAATTTTGGCTGGATGGGTTGGGCAAAGAATGGATCTGAGTCTGGGTCTGCAAGATATGGCTATAGGTTAGAAGCAATACAAATAAAATTAGTAAAGAAAAATGGAAATGCACCTGGAAGTACTGCAAATTCATATAAGCAAAATTTAATAACATATCAAACACATGTACAAAATTTGGGATGGCAAGGATTAGTAAATGTAGGAGAGATGTCAGGTACATCAGGCCAAAGTTTAAGATTAGAAGGAATAAAAATAAATTTAAATAATTTAGGAATTTCAGGAAATATAGAATATTGTACACATGTGCAAAATATAGGTTGGCAAAATTATGTAAAAAATGGAGCCATGTCAGGAACATCAGGAAAAGGATTAAGATTAGAAGCAATAAAGATAAGATTAACTGGGGATTTGGCTAAAAAATATGATGTATATTATAGAGTACATTGCCAAAATTTTGGCTGGATGGGTTGGGCAAAGAATGGAGCTAGCTCAGGTTCAGCAGGATATGGATATAGATTAGAAGGAATAGAAATTGTATTAGTAGAAAAAGGAGGAAAAGCGCCTGGTAGTACAGAAAATTCTTTTATACAAAAATAAAACAATTTATTTAAATAAAAAACAAAGATTAGATTTTAGATATAATCTTTGTTTTTTTGTAAAATTGACACTATCTATAGAGTGAAAAGATTTTACAACTTATTAATATAATGTTATAGTATTTCAATTCGATCATTCGCTTGATACTATCAAAGAATTGATAACTAGAAATAGTTTGAATAATAAAGAATGTTGAGAATCTTTCTTTATGAATGGCAAAAATATAAACCATAGCAAAATTTTATGGTTGTTTTTGCTTATGTTCATAGAAGGGAGGTTCTTTTTTGATACAACCAAATATTTATAAAGAGGAGATATAGAAGATGAAAGAAAAAAAATTTGAATACTATTCAAAAGTAGCAAATTGGGATTTTAGTGAAATAAAATATGAAGAAGAATGTTTTAATGTCATTATTATTAAAAGTTCCAATTTTGGATGATTTTTCAGAAATAGAAGATTCGTTTCAAGAACATCTAAAATCAGTAGACCAAGATTTATTTAATGAATATATAAAAAGATTTAAAACAGAAAAAGGAATATTACTAGAAAGAGTATTGTATGGAATAGTTGCAAAAAAATAAAAAATTGAAAAATAAAAAATAAAAAGTAGGTATGCTTATTTAATTATACAAGAAAGATTAGAAGAGCCACAGTTTAGGACAAAAACTCCACCCCGGTGTTTACATAATAAGAAAATTTTTATTGATAGTTGACTTTTAATAGAAATATATATATTATATATTTAATAAATGTACAAAAGGAGAGAAATAAAAATGAAAGAAAAAAAAGAAATAAAAATAAGTTTGACAACATTGTTATTAATAATAGCAATAATAGTAATAATAGTAATTGTTATTATGGGATTTTTTTTGTACAAATCTTATAGCGAAAAAAATGTAAATAGCACAAAGTTAAATAACACAATAAGTAATTTAGAAAATCAAGAAAATATTTTAAAAGAAGAAAAAAATGAAATTGAAGAAACAGAACAACAATCTAATGATTTAGATCAAGATAATAGTAATAATCAAGAAAATATAAGTGATCTAACAAATAAAGAAACTAATCAAGTTACAGACGATAATTTATATATAAAAAATTTTACAGAGTCAGTTTCTAAAGAGCTTGGAAAGGAAAATAATTTATGTATAAATATTGCAAATAATAATCAACTATTAATTGATAATAATGGTGAAGCATATATATCAAATAGTCAAGAAATACTTGCAAAAAATGTAGTTAAAGCATGGTATTTTGAACAAGGACAGGATACAGGTTCTGAATGTATTTTATTTTTGAAAGAAGATGGAACTGTAACATATATGCTTTATTATTTAGATGAAGCTAGCTCTAGTTTGAAGCTTGATACTAATGAGAAAAAACTAGAAAATGCTAAAAATATTGTTGATGCAGTTAAAATAAGTGGAAGCAATAATTTTGAGGAAAATGGAATCGGTGGATTAGGATTTTTATTAATAAAAAATGATGGAACTTGTATACCATATTTTCATCTTGATAAAGAAACAGAAATACAACCTACTGATTTAGATGAAGATAATGGTAATAATCAAGTTATAGACTATAATTCTTATATAAAAAATTTTAGAGATTCAGTTTCTAAAGAACTTGGAAATGGAAATAATTTGTGTGTAGATATTGCAAATAAAAATCAACTATTAATTGATAATAATGGTGAAGCATATATATCAAATAGTCAAGAAATACTTGCAAAAAATGTAGTTAAAGCATGGTATTTTGAACAAGGTCAAGATACAGGTTCTGAATGTATTTTATTTTTGAAAGAAGATGGAACTGTAACATATATGCTTTATTATTTAGATGAGGCTAGCTCTAGTTTAAAACTTGATACTAATGAGAAAAAACTAGAAAATGCAAAAAATATTGTTGATGCAGTTAAAATAAGCGGAAGCAATAATTTTGAAGAAAATGGAATTGGTGGAATGGGATTTTTATTAATAAAAAATGATGGATCTTGTATGCCATATTTCCATCTTGAAAATTAGTATAATTAATTTTTTATTAAATGCATGCAGGAGCACAACATTTAGATTATTTTAAAAATGGACTCATAATGTTGAAAAAGAAGTAATTGAACATCCTGAAAAAATTTATAAATAAAAATTAAATACGATGAAAAAAGATATTTGAATTAAAATCAAATATCTTTTTTTGAGCTTGAAAAATTAAGAAATAATGCAATTGAAGAAGATGATTACCAACCCCAGATTTACATAATTTGACTTTTTGGTAGTAATTTGGTATAATAAAAATGTAGGCAATTTATCAGAGCTTCGGCTCCCAACCGCTGGTCTTCCAGCAAGGAGGTATTACATGAAAAAGGCTTTATGTACAGGTTTCGGCGTAGCTGCAACAATCTTTGTGGCAATCGGTTTCATTTTTCTTCCACCACTAATATCCCTCGCAATAGTAAAATACTTCAACATTAGTGGCCAAATGAAAACAATACTTCTTTTGGTTTCGTTCTTCGAAGGCATCTTTGTAAATTTTGGGATTCTTATGTACTTTGCTGATAAGATGGATGAAAAAAGGAAAAAGGACACAGACCCGTGGAAAGAGGATAAAGCAAGCCCGTGGATAATTGTAGAATGGGCATTAGCTCCAATAGCACTATTAGGGTTTTCTATCCTAGTTATTTGGCCTTCAATGTTACTAGAACGATTAGGTTTTAGTGAAGGCATTCAGCTTATTGGTGTTCTTGGATGGCTTTTTTTACTGATTGTGACAGTGATTGCCGTAGTAGTATACGAACCCAAAGAACATGAACCTAAAGAGAAATCTAAAGAAAGCTAAATCAACAAAACAGAGGAAAGTTCTTCTTTCCTCTGTTTTGTCGTGTTATTCATTGTGAGGTAAAGTTTGAAATTTGATAGTAAGTGCAATATCCACATTACTAATGCAAGTAAAGCCATGAGCACGGAGGAAGCTATATTTAAAAACTATTGGTTTACCACATATTAAAAAGAAAGAATGGACATGGGGGAGTTTTTAGTTTGGTGTTGACAAATAAAATAAAAAGATATAAAATATTATCAAATTTAATCATGCATTAGTTTATAATAATTGAGAGACAAAGTAAAATAAGAGTTCTTACAGAGAGAATTGGACGTGGCTGGAATCCAATTTAAGTAAATGTATTTGAAAAACTAGCTCTCCGAAATTTTTTTGGTAAATTTTATTGTATTCTAAAATTAAGTTAAATTTAGGATGGAACCGTGCTGAAAGCACTCCTAAAAGTATTGTTATTAGTACTTTTAGGAGTGCTTTTAACAATATATTAAGAAAAGGAGGTTTAAAATTATGATTAAAATTATTTTAAAAGATGATTCTGTTATGGAGGTAGAAAATGGTACAGCTATAATGGATGTTGCAAAAAAAATTAGCGAAGGTTTAGCAAGAAATGCTTGTTGTGCAACTGTTGACTCTGAGGTTAAGGATTTAAGATATGAATTAAATAAGGATTGCAAATTAACAATCGAAACATTTGACAGTAGTTTAGATGGAAAGAAAGCTTATTGGCACACAACTTCTCATATTATGGCTCAAGCAATAAAAAGGTTGTTTCCAAAAGTAAAGCTTGCAATTGGTCCTGCAATAGATAATGGTTTCTATTATGATTTTGATATAGATAAAGCTTTTTCAGATGAAGATAAAGAGAAAATTGAAAATGAAATGAAAAAAATAATAAAAGAAGATTTACCAATTGAAAAATTTGTTTTATCTAAAGCTGAAGCATTAAAAATTATGCAAGAAAAAGAAGAAAAATATAAAGTTGAATTAATTGAAAATTTATCTGATGATGTAGAAATTTCTTTTTACAAACAAGGTGAGTTCATAGATTTATGTGCTGGTCCTCATTTATTAAGTACAGGAAAAGTTAAGGCGGTAAAAATACTTTCATCTTCAAGTGCATATTGGAGAGGAGATGAAAATAGAGAGGTTTTACAAAGAATCTACGGAATATCTTTCCCAAAAACATCTATGCTAGAGGAGCATTTAAAATTTTTAGAAGAAGCAAAAGAAAGAGATCATAGAAAGATAGGAAAAGAATTAGATTTATTTTGCTTTTCAGATTATGTTGGTGGTGGATTACCTTTATATACACCTAAAGGAACAATGGTTAAAGATACATTACAAAAAGAAATAGAAAAAATTTGTAGAAGTTATGGATTTCAAAAAGTAAGTTGTCCATCTCTTGCTAATATAAGTTTATTTGAAACATCAGGACATGCCCAAAAATTTAATGATGAATTATTTAGGGTCAATTCACCTAAGGGACATGAATTTGTATTAAAACCTGTTCAATGTCCACATCATACTCAAATATATGCTTCAAAAATGAGAAGTTATAAAGATTTACCAATAAGATATATGGAATCAGATAAACAATACAGAGCAGAGTTGCAAGGTTCTGTAGGAGGTTTATCTAGAGTTTATGCAATAACAATTGAAGATGGTCATTCATTCTGTAGAATAGATCAAGTAAAAGATGAAATAATTAATATGTGTAATATTATAAGAGATTTTTATACTAGAATGGGATTATGGGAAAATCATTGGGTTTCATTATCTGTAAGGGATTATGATCATCCAGAAAAATATATAGGTAACAAAGAAGATTGGGATTTATGTGAAAAAATGCTTCAAGAGATATCAGATGAACTAAAATTAGATGCAAAAAGATGTGAAGGAGAGGCGGCTTTATATGGACCAAAATTAGACTTTATGTTCACTGATGCATTAGGAAGAGAAGTTCAAATTCCTACTGTTCAAGTAGATTTCTCAACTCCAAAAAGATTTGGATTATATTATATTGATCAAAATGGAGAAAAGCAAACACCAGTTATGGTACACAGAGCAATACTTGGTTCTTATGAAAGATTTATAGCATTAATTTTGGAGCAATTCAAAGGAGCTTTACCAACATGGTTATCTCCAGTACAAGTAAAAATATTGCCTATATCAGATAATCATCTTGAATATGCAAATAAAATAAAGAAAGCAATAGAAGATGAAGATATTAGAGTAGAACTAGATGACAGACAAGAAAAGACAGGTTATAAAATACGTGATGCTCAAATGCAGAAAATTCCATATATGCTTGTAGTTGGTGATAAGGAAGTAGAATCTAATAGTGTTAGTGTGCGTTCAAGAGATAATGGTGATATTGGTGTTTATAAAGTAGATGAGTTTATAGAAAATATAAAGAAAGAGATTTCAAACAAAAAGTAAATCTTTTACAATTATTTGATAAACTATTGCAATATATTTTATTATGTTAATATAAATCTAGCAGTTGAGATTTATAAATTTTAAATAATCTCGTTTTTCGTATAATAAGTATCGTTAACTAGTTAAAGCTAGCAAATAAGCTAGCTTTTTGTTTTTTTAGAGGGAAAGTTATTTTGTAGATATGTTTAATAAAAACATTGTACATAATTTTTGTCAAAATTGTCGTACGAACAATTTAACGTGGACTTTGCAAAATATTTTAACAGTTTGACATAAGCAAATGTTCACTATTATTCTAGAGCCAGATTTTTTAGTAATTATTTTTAAAAAATGTATATATTTTTTACTTGAAAACAACATTTTTTTATGATAGTATATTATCGTCATAATTTGATATATAAAGTTTTAGTAAAAGAGGATGGAAAATTGTATAAAACACTTATGATTGTTAATTTGGAATCTGGACGAGGAAATTTTGAAAAAAAATTGTCTTTTATAGTTATGGAACTTAAATATAAAGAATTTGATGTTACTATAAAATATACTCAAAAGGATTTCGGAGCTGATAAAATAATAGAAAATTATAAAACTGAATATGATTTATTAATAGTTTGTGGTGGAGATGGAACTCTTAATCAAGCTACTTCAGCTTTAACAAGGAGGAAGAAAAATGTATCAATAGCATATATTCCTACAGGAACCACAAATGATTTTGCAAATACATTAGGTTTGCCTAAAAATGGAGTAATGATTGCTAGAAATTTAATAAATTCAAAAGCTTTAAAAACAGATACAGGTAAGTTTAATAATAAGTATTTTAATTATGTTGCTGCTTTTGGTGCTTTTACAGAAGTTTCATATCAAACTCAAAGAGAAAAAAAGAGAAAATTAGGATGGCTTGCATATATAATTACTGGAATAAAAGAACTAGGAAAAATAAAACCATATAAATTAAAAATTACATTTAATGATGAAGTAATTGAAGATGAGTTTCTTTATGGTGGTATAACTAATTCTTTAAGAATTGGAGGCTTTAAATGGTTTAAACCAAAAGATATAAGTTTAAATGATGGTAAATTCGAGGTAATATTAATTAAAAAACCTAAGAATTTTTTTGGATATTTTGGTATATTAAAATCAATTATATTAAAAGATTATTCAAAAGATCCTAATATTATTTTTTCTCAAGATTCGAATTTAAAAATTGATTCAGAAGAACAAATAGAATGGACACTTGATGGAGAGGATGCTGGATATTATAATAAAATAGAAATAAATAATTTAAATAAAAATATAGAATTTTTAATAATGTAGTATATGGAAAGTTGAGGAATATGGAAAAGATAAACATAATTAATAAAAAAAAAGTTGTAGCTTGTGTATGTGTTTTTTTACTAATTATATTTATTATAGTTTTAATTGTAATTCTTTCTAAAGATGAACCTGGAATAAATGCACTGGTTTTAAAAGATGATGTAAAATTGTATTCAAAACCAATTGAAAGTGAAAAGATAATTAAGGATAATATTTATAAAAATACAGAAGTAAAAATTATAGATTCTATTGTTGAAGAAAACATAGAATGGAAAAAGGTTAAAGTTAATGGAAAAAAAGGGTTTGTTTTATCTAAAAATATAGATTATTTTTGTAAAGATAATATTGAAAAAACAATTGTTGCTGATTTTTCCGAACATAATTTTAAAGATGTTTTTAAAAATAAAAATGATGTAGAAGCGTTTTTATTAAAATATAATATTTCATATGTATATATAAGAGCTGGTGGTAGAGGTTATGGAGAAAAAGGAAATTTTTATACAGATAAAAAATATAAAGATTTTAAAAATGCTTGTGAATATTTAGGAATAGAATATGGTTATTATTTTTTAGATGAGGCATTAAATAATTCTGAAATAATATCTGAAGTAGAGTTTATAGATGATTTTATGAGAAAAAATAAATCTAAACTTTTAAGTTTACCTGTAGTATTAGATGTTGAAGAACATGAAGGGAATGGACGTTGTGATGATATATGGGATAAAAGAGTAAATTTAGTTTCTAAATTAATAAAAAAGGTAGAGCAAGCAGGATATAAAACTTTATTATATAGTAATGCAAATACTTGTAATACATATTTAAGTTCTTTAAATTCAGATCTTTGGCTGGCTTATTATCCTCAAGAAAATTTTATACCGGATTATTGGTATAGTAAAACTGATCAACCTGCTACACAAAACAAAAAAATTATGAAGCAAATGGTAGGTTGGCAATTTACTGAAAATGGAGTGGATCATGTAATAAAAGAAAATATAGATTTAAGCATTTTTAAAGAAGATTTTATGAAATAAAAGGATGATTGGTTCATCCTTTTACTCATGTAAAAAGGAGGGAAAATGAAGGAAGACGAATTTGAAAATGAAAAAAGAAAATTAAAAGAAATTTCTGAAAAGCTTATAAGTGAAAAAAATGAATTACAAAATAGAATTTCTCAAACAGAGCAAAATATGGGAAAAAATGATTTTGTCAAAGAACAAATTATATATTCTGGTTATAAAAAAATATTAGATATTGAAAATATAAAAGATAAACCATATTTTGCAAGAATTGATATAAAAGAAGATGATGCAACAAATGTAGAAAAGCTTTATATAGGAAAAATTTCTGTTATTGATAGTAATTCTAAAGAGCCTATAATAATAGATTGGAGAGCTCCTATATCTAATTTATATTATGATGGAACAATTGGAAATACTAGTTATCAAGTTGAGAATAATAATATTAGTTGTATAGTTTCATTGAAAAGACAATATTTTATAGAAAATTGTATTTTACAAAAATATATTGATGTAGATAAGCAAGGAACTGATGAGTTATTGCAAGAAGCTTTATCAGAAAATGCTGATAGTAGGTTAAAAAATATTGTTGCTACAATTCAAGAAGAGCAAAACAGAATAATTAGAGCTGATATAAATAAGCCACTAATTGTTCAAGGTGTTGCTGGTAGTGGTAAAACAACAATAGCTCTTCACAGAGCAGCATATTTAATATATACTTACGGAAAAGATTTCTCTCCTGATAGTTTTATGATTATTGCTCCTAATAAATTTTTCTTAAATTATATATCAAATGTTTTACCAGATTTGGGCGTTGAAAATGTTAAACAATATACATTTGAAGATTTTGCTTATGAAGTTATTGGAAAAAAATTAAAAATATCAGATAGTAACGAAAAATTAGTTATTATAGTTAATAAAGCTTTTGATGATATAAATAAAGGTAATGTTGATGTAATAATTAAAGAATCAAAAATAAAATCTTCAATTGATTTTAAAAATATTGTAGATGAGTATTTAAATAAATTAGAATTAGAGTATTTACCTAAAAAAGATTTTATATTACATAATGTTAGAGTTATGAGTTATGATAAAATATTGAATCTTTTTATAAATACATATAAAAATTTAACTTTTAAAAGAAGAATTGAAGAGATAAAAAAGCACATTTTTTCAAGAATAAAAAATAATAAAATGTCTATAGAAGAAATAATAAAATTAAAAAGAACAGCAAGAATTAAAAAATTAGAAAAAGAGGATTTACCAAAAGAAGAAATTATGCAAAAAAGAATAGAAATTTTTGAAGAATATGAGAAGGTGCTTAAATTATTAGAAAAAGATGATATGAGAATAATGGATTTTTATTTTAAAGAAATAGAAGAAAAATCTGCTTTACAATATTATGAAGATTTTATTACAAATTTTGTTTATGATAAGATAGAAACCCAAGAAATTGCTGAATATATGGTTAGAAATACATTAGAAAATATAAAAAAAGGTGAAGTAACATTTGAAGATTTAGCTCCAATTGTATATATACATTATAAAATTTATGGTGCTAAATTTAAAGCTAAATTAAAACATGTAATTATAGATGAAGCACAAGATTATGGTGAATTTCAATTTAGCACATTAAAAACAATACTAGATAGTAATTCAATGACAATTTTAGGAGATATTGCTCAGGGAGTACATTCTTATAGAGGAATAGAAAATTGGCAAAGATTTATAGATGTTGAATTTCCAGAAAAAGGAGCTACATATATAACATTAGATAAAACTTATAGAACAACATCTGAAATTATGGAAATAGCAAATAAGATTTTAGATTTACTTCCTGAATATGAAAGAAAAACTATAGTAAAAGGAAAACCAGTTATACATGGAGAAAATTCTATAAATGTATATAAGCATAAAAATGAAAATGAAATTATAAATAAAATTATTGAAAGGTTAGAATTTTATAGAAAATGCAATTATAAATCTATTGCAATAATTGGTAAAGATTTTGAAGAATGTAAAAAAATAAAAAGCAAACTTTCTAAATTAGTAAAGAATGTTACCATAATAAAAAGCAAGGATTCGGAATATCATGCTGGTATTTCAATTGTTCCTTCATATTTATCAAAAGGTTTAGAATTTGATGCGGTTATTTTATATAATGTAAATGATGAAAAATATAAGGCAGAAGATATATTAGATATAAAACTTTTATATGTTGCAATGACTAGAGCAATGAGTAATTTAGATATTAATTATATTGGAACAATAAGCAATATGTTACAAGATAATGTTTTAGCAAGTTAAAATTTTATAACATTAAATTTATGTTAAATAATTGATTAAAAAAAATTCTTATGATATACTAATTTAAACATTTAGCAAGGGGGATTTTTTCAATTGGATAAGGCTACTGAAAAAGGAGAAGTAATAGAAAAACTTAAATATTTAAATTTGGATTTAGATAATATACCAGAGCAAATTTTAGATTATCAACCTTTAAATTTTGCAACATCTAGATTAAATAATGATAAAGCTCATAGAGTATTTAAATTTGTACCAATAGATAAAATAGAAATTTTATTAACACCTTGCTTAAGAGGAGATTCAGTTAGTCAAAAATATTCTAAATCACTTCCATTAAAACAATATTTAAATCCAGAAGATTCTGAAGAAGGACTTGAAAGATATACTACTTTATTAAAATTATTAAAAAATTTTTCTATTCCGGAGGTTGAAACTATAAATATTACTCAGAATGAAATGGCAAGGTTATCAGAACCTTTTAGAGTAAAATATAGCAAAGATCATTTATGGCAAATTTATTATTCTGATAGCACAGATAAATATTTTATGTTAGTTTGTACAAAAGAAGAAACATTTGCAGAATTCTTTTATTTACTTAAACGAAAATTAGAATTTTATAGTTTAGAACAAAAAGAAGTACCAAAAATTTTTGTTCCAATTAATTATATAAATTATTCAGAAAATTTTTTAACTAGAAACGAGATTGCTGATATAGAAAATTATTTATGGTTATTTACTAAAAATTGGGCTTCTGTATATGAAGTGTTTGATAAAGATGATAAGATGAGTATTCAAATTGTTGGAGAAACATTTGTATATGAACAAGTAAAAAGCACTTATAAAATAAAACTTATAAATTCAGAAGAAGCGATTAAATTTTATAAATTATTAAAAGCATTATTCATTTTACAAACAGAGATTAAGGATGAATTTCAATTTAAAACTAAAATAGATAGTAAAAATGGTTTAGAATTATATTATGGAATGATAAAAATAACATATGATTCTTTAACAGAATTTATAAAAAATCAATATACTATTGCTGAAGAAGAAATAAAAGTTCAAAATGAAAATATCGAAAAATTTGAAGAAGAACTTATTCAATTAAAAAAGGATACAAAAAATAAAGAAAAAGAATATTTTGAATTACAAAAAGAAATATCTACTTATCTTGAATATAGAAAAACTTTTTTTGGAAAAGTAAAATACTTTTTTAAAGGTTCTGCAAAATCTAGCAAAAAGAAAAAAAAGAGTATAGAAGAACAAATAAAAGAGGATGAAGAAATAATAAAAATAGAAAAAATTGATTTAGTTCCTCAAAAAGAATTTTTAGCAGAAACAGATTTAAAAACAATAGAAGATTTAGTTACAATTTATAGTTTATTTGAAAAAGGTGAAAAGCATTTTAAAAATTTAGAACAAGATATAAAAGCTATGAAAAATAAATTTGAAAATATTTCAAAAAAAGTTGAAAATGCAAAATTATATATTGAAGAGATTGATAAACATAAAAGAAGCATTTTTGAATTTTGGAAGTTTGCTAATAAAGATGAAAATCTTGCATTAGAAATGGGAGATGATAGTAAAAATATAAAAGATAGTAAAAATATTCAAAGAACTTTTGATATTGAAAGTGATTTTGAAGATTTAGGTCAAAAAGTTGATAGAATTCAAAGAAAAAAATTATCTAGAGAAGAATTAGATAGTATTTTTGTTGCAAACAGCAATATACTTAATATTTTAAATATGATAAAATCAGGCGAAATGGACCAAAATGAAATAAAAAATTCTTTAGATAGTTTAAAAAAAGAATTTGATAATAATAGATTATATATAGATGCAGATACTTTTGATATTTTTGGAAATATTGATGATGATAGTAGAAAAATAAAATATATTGGTAATAAAACTCATAGAGAAAACGAAAGAAATAAATATAAAATATTAAATGTAAATAAAAAAATAGATATATTCGATTTTACAGAAAAACTTCATAGCATAGTTAATTTTATAGATGGTGCAATTCCTAAAATGAAATCAGAATATGATATGAGTTTATATAAAATTGTTACAATATCAGAGCAAATTAAGGAAAATTCATTTGATATATATAATATAAATCTTGAAAAAGAATTGGAAGATTATGAAGATAGAGGAGAAGGCGCATTAAATTTAATAAAAATTAATTTAAAAGAAGGAATGCCACTTATTTATTATACTAATATTGTATTTTATGATAATGTTAACAAAACGCTTCCAGAAGGAATGGATTTATCTAGTAAAGTTTTATTCGATAATAAAAGATTTAATTTTAATTTAGTTAATAAAACAAAATTTAGAACAAATAATTATTTTAGGGAAAGTAATAATTTGATTTTTCCTAAATCCAAAGATATATTTGTATATGAATATAATGTTGAACTAAAATCATAATAGGAGGGGTTTATGAAAAAAAGAACAATTATAATTGTTTTAGATAGTTTTGGTTGTGGTGAATTACCTGATGCAAGTGAATATGGAGATGAAGGAAGCAATACTCTAAGAGGTATTTATAATCAAGCAAAACCTAATTTGCCAAATATGAAAAAATTAGGGTTATATAATATTCGAGGTATAGGAATTAATGATAAAGAAGAGTATACACTTGGATCTTATTGTAAACTTGCAGAAAAAAGTAAAGGTAAAAATAGCCCAGTTGGACATTGGGAAATTTCTGGTTATGTTACAGAAAATCCTTTTTCAACATATTACAATGGCTTTCCAAAAGAATTATTAGATGAAATAATTTTAAAGGCTGAAATTCCTGGATTTATATGTAATAAAAAGGGTTCTGGAACAGATTTTTTAAAACAATATGGTGAGGAATCTATGAAAACTGGTATGCCTATAGTATATACTTCTGCTGATAGTGTTTTTCAAATAGCAGCTCATGAAGATATAATTCCTATAAATAAGTTATATTCAATATGTGAAATTGCAAGAAGTGTAATTGATGAGAAAAATTATAATATAGGTACAGTTATTGCTAGACCATTTATTGGAGATAATTCTGAAAATTTTGTAAGAACATATGGAAGAAAAGATTATGAATCACAATCTTTTGGAAGAACAATGTTAGATATTTTCAGTGAAAATGGTAAAAAAGTTTTAGCAATAGGTAAAATAGAAGATTTATTTTCTGGTAGAGGGATAACTAGATCAATTCATACAAATGGAAATACAGATGGAATAGAAAAATCTATTGAAGCTATAAAAAATTCAGATGAAGATTTAATTTTTATAAATTTAGTTGATTTTGATATGCTTTATGGTCATAGAAATAATGTAGAAGGATATGCTAAAGCATTAGAGGAATTTGATTCAAAATTACCAGAAATTATGCAAAATATGAAAGATGAAGATATTCTTTTCATAACAGCTGATCATGGATGTGATCCTACTACACCTAGTACAGATCATTCTAGAGAGTATATACCACTTCTTATATATGGAAAAAATATAAAAGAAAATAATGATATAGGAATAAGAGATACTTATGCTGATATATCTTCTACTATTTTAGATATATATGGATTTGAGAAAACAAAATATGGAAAGAGTTTTAAAGAAGCTATATGTAGATAGGCTTAAGTAAAAATAGTGCCCACAATTTTTGATAAAATTGTGGGCACTAACAATTATTAAATTTTTATATCTAATTTTATATCTGATGTACAATGAGGGCATTTTGTAGCTTTTAAATCTATAACACTAAAACAATAAGGACATTGCTTAGTTGTAGGCTCTTCTTTTTTATCTTCTTCTTTTTTGCCAACTGAATTTAGTTTATTTATACCTTTCATAATTAAGAAGATTATAAATGCCATTATTAAGAAATTAATAACATCTGTAATAAATGCTCCATATTTTAAATTAAGATTTCCAACTTTTAAAACTAAATCTGAAAAATCTAATTCTCCAAACATTCCCAAAATTGGAGAGATGATATTATCTGTAAGTGATTTTACAATATTTTGAAAAGCTCCACCAATTAAAACACCAACAGCTAAATCAAAAACATTTCCTTGTAATGCAAATTCTTTGAATTCTTTAATAAAACCCTTAAACATAAAAATTCCTCCATTTTTTATAAGTTTACAGCAACATAATATAACTTTTTTCGACAAAAGTCAATAATAATCAAAGGTAAGGTTCCGTCGTTCTGGTTCAAATTTTTATAGTAATTTTTAATTGCTTTTTTAATATTATAGTGATATATTGATAATGCTAAATGTGTATAAAGGAGAGTGTGTTTATGAAATATGATTTAATTGTTGTAGGTAGTGGACCTAGTTCTGTTTTTTTAGGATATGAGCTTATTAAGCTTGGTTCTAAGAAAAAGGTTTTAATTATAGAACAAGGAAAAAAAGTAGAAGAAAGAATTTGTCCTATAGAAAAAATAGGAAAATGTGTAAAATGTAAACCTACTTGTGATATTACTACTGGTTTTTCTGGTGCAGGAGCTTTTTCTGATGGTAAACTTTCATTATATAATGAAGAAGATGACGATATTTATGTTGGAGGAGACTTGCATAAATATATAGGTATAGAAAAAACCAAAAGGCTTATTGACTATACCGATAAAGTTTATTTAGATTTTGGTGCAGATCCTAAAATTGAAGGCACAGAGTATAAAGAAGAAGTTAAAAAAATTTATAATAAAGCGAAAAAAGCCGATATTAATTTAATCAATATACCAATTAGGCATTTAGGTACAGAAAAAAGTCATGAGTTATATGCTCGTTTAGAAAAATATTTACTGGATAATGGAATTGAAATAATGTTTCAAACTACAGTTTGTGATTTAATAATAGAAAACAATGAGATAAAAGGTGTAAAAATAAAGGCTAGTAAGGATTTAGAAAAAGAAGTTGAGCTTGCAGAAATTTATGCAGAAAATGTAGTACTTGCAGTTGGAAGAAAAGGTGCAAATTGGCTATCTGATGTTTGTGAAAAAAACGGAATAGAAACTAGAACAGGATGTGTAGATATAGGAGTTAGATATGAACTTCCTGATGAGGTTATGAAGGATATAAATAAATATATGTATGAAGGAAAATTTATTGCTAGATTAGGTTTGTTTAGAGATAAAGTAAGAACATTTTGCCAAAATCCTAGTGGATTTGTTTCTTCAGAAGTTTATGATGAAAATATCAATTTAGTTAATGGTCATTCATATAAAGAAAAGAAGAGTACAAATACAAATTTGGCAATTTTAGTTTCACATAATTTCACATATCCTTTTAATAAGCCTATTGATTATGGTAGAAATGTTGCAAAAAATTTAAATGAATTAGGAGCAGGTAATGTTGTAGTTCAAAGACTTGGGGATATTTATAGAGGAAAAAGAACTTGGGAAGAAGAACTTGCTAGAAATTCTGTAAAACCTACATTAAAATCTGCAGTTCCTGGAGACATTACTTATGCTTTAGGATATAGAACAATGACAGATATATTAGAATTTATCAGAGGTTTAGATAAAGTAGTTGAAGGTTTTGCAAATCCTGATAATTTGTTATATGGTCCTGAAATTAAATTTTATAGTAATAAAGTTTTAATAAATGTTAATTTTGAAACTAATATAAAGAACTTATATTGTATAGGTGATGGCGGAGGAATGACTAGAGGGCTTATGATGGCATCATGTTCTGGAGTTCAGATGGCTAGAATTTTAGAAAGTTAAGTGGTTGAATAATATTATTATGTGTGTTATAATAAATATATCTTTACTAGGAGGTGATTTTGGTGCGGGTAAATCCTAATGAGCTCCTCATTGAAAAGTGTAAGCATGTTAACAGTGCTATGCTGAGTAAGCTTCTAGGTAAAACGATAAAGGTCAAGAAAACCAAGAATGGCATTATCGTTTTTTCAAAAACTAGAATTGAGGAAAAAGACTGCGTAGCTATTGCCAATAATCTTGGCATGGTTTACAATGGCAAATTCATTCTATAAGCATCCGTTAAAACCAATCACAAAAAAGAGACCACGATTATATCGTTGGTTTCTTTTTTTTTCAGCAGGAAAGTTCTCTGTAGATAGGCTTAATTAAAAGCTTTGTATAGTTTTTATAAAATATGGTAAAAATGAATTGAAATTTTAAATTATATATTATAAAATATATTAAAATTTTTATTAATATATAATAATATACAAAATGATTAAATAATATAATTATTAGGAGGAAATTTTATGTTAAATTTTAATTTTGAAAATTCTGGAATTTCAGAAAGCGAATTAGTAGAATATTCAAATTCTGTAAAAAAGATACAAAAAGATTTAGAAAAAAGATCAGATAAAATTGATGATTTTGTTGGATGGTTAAAACTTCCAGAAAATTATGATAAAGAAGAATTTGCTAGAATAAAAAAGGCTGCAAAAAAAATAAGAAGTGATTCAGATGTATTAGTTGTAATAGGAATTGGAGGATCTTATCTTGGTGCTAGAGCGGTTATTGAATCTTTAACTCCTAGTTTTTATAATATTATGTCATCAGATTCTAGAAAATCTCCACAAATTTTATATGCAGGAAATAATTTGAGTCCAGTATATTTAAATGATTTATTAGATTTAATATCAAATAAAGATATTTCTATTAATGTTATTTCAAAATCTGGTACTACTACAGAACCTGCAATTGCATTTAGAATTTTTAGAGAAGTTTTAGAAACAAAATATGGAGTAGAAGAAGCTAGAAAGAGAATTTATGTTACAACTGATAAGAGTAGAGGTGCTTTAAAACAATTAGCAGATGAAGAAAAGTATGAAACTTTTGTTATTCCAGATAATGTTGGTGGAAGATATTCTGTTTTAACAGCAGTTGGACTTTTACCAATTGCTGCTAGTGGAATTGATATAGATAAATTGATGGATGGTGCTAAAAATGCAATGAAAAAATATTCAGTAAATAATATTAGTCAAAATGATTGTTATAAATATGCTATAGTAAGAAATATATTAAATAAAAAAGGTAAAGAAATAGAAATATTAGCTAATTATGAGCCAAAACTTCATTATTTTACTGAATGGTGGAAACAATTATATGGTGAAAGTGAAGGAAAGGATTTAAAAGGAATTTTTCCAGCAGGAGTTGATTTAACTACAGATTTACATTCAATGGGTCAATATATACAACAAGGAAGAAGAATTCTTATTGAAACTGTATTAAATATAAAAGAAAATTCATCAGATATTACAATTCAACCAGATGACCAAAATTTAGATGGTTTAAATTATTTAGCTGGTAAAAAATTAGGATATGTAAATACTAAAGCTATGGAAGGAACTATAGAGGCTCATACATCAGGTGATGTTCCAAATTTGATGATAGAAATGGATAAATTAGATGAAGAAAACATAGGAGAACTTATATATTTCTTTGAAAAAGCATGTGCAATTTCAGGAAACTTATTAGAGGTTGATCCATTTAATCAACCAGGTGTTGAAGAATATAAAAAGAATATGTTTAGATTATTAGAAAAACCAGGTTATACTGAAAAATAACAATATAAAATATAATTTGTATATTATGTAGAAAAATATATAGAAAAGTTATTATTTATTAACATTTTATAATAATTAGAGGAGAAAATAAATGAAAATAGGTATAGTAGGACTTCCTAATGTTGGAAAAAGTACATTATTTAATAGTATTACAAAAGCAGGAGCTGAATGTGCAAATTATCCATTTTGCACTATAGAGCCTAATGTTGGTGTTGTTGCAGTTCCAGATGAACGATTAGAAAAACTAGCTCAAATTTATAATCCACAAAAAGTTACACCAGCAGTGGTTGAATTTGTTGATATAGCAGGTTTAGTAAAGGGTGCAAGTAAAGGAGAAGGATTAGGAAACAAATTCTTATCACATATTAGAGAAGTTGATAGTATTCTTCAAGTTGTAAGATGTTTTGAAAATCCTAATATTGTTCATGTTGATGGAAGTATAGATCCATTAAGAGATATAGAAACAATAAATATGGAACTTATATTTGCTGATTTAGAAACACTAGAAAAAAGAATAGAAAAAACTCAAAAAATGTTAAAAGCAGATAAAAAGTATCAATTTGAATTAGATACATTACTAAAAGTAAAACAAACATTAGAATCTGGAAAAACAGCAAGAACTCTTGATTTAACAGAAGAAGAGCAAGAGGTTATAAAAGATTCTTTTTTACTTACAAATAAAAAAGTATTATATGTTGCAAATGTATCTGAAGATGAAGTATCTAATCCTTATGATAATGAAAATGTAAAAAAGGTTCAAGAACTTGCAAAATCCGAAAAATCTGAAGTTATAGCTTTATCTGTGAAAGTTGAAGAAGAACTTAGTGGATTGGATGAAAATGAAGAAAAAGAAATGCTAGAAGTTTTAGGAATAGATGAATCAGGATTAAATAAACTTATAAAAGCTAGTTATAAATTACTTGGACTTATGTCTTTTTTAACTGCTGGCGAGCCAGAAGTTAGAGCTTGGACAATAAAAACAGGAACTAAAGCTCCTAAGGCTGCTGGTAAAATTCATTCAGATATAGAAAGAGGATTTATTAGAGCTGAGGTCGTTTCTTTTGAAGATTTAATGAAATGTGATGGTTCGATGATTAAAGTTAAAGAAGCAGGACTTATGAGATTAGAAGGAAAAGATTATATAATGCAAGATGGAGATATTGTACTATTTAGATTTAATGTGTAATGCTTTTGTAACAAAAAAGTAACAATACTGTTTTAGGTTAGAAATAAATACTTTTTTGAACGTAATATAATTTTGGAATCGAAAAAAATCGAAAAAAGGCTTGCGCATAAAATTCGTATATATTATAATACTAATAGATTAAATTTTATAAGGAGATGTGAGAAGAATTATGTTAAATGTAAAGAAATTTGTTTTGGTTGTAATCACAATTATGTTATTAAGTTTTTTATTTGGAAATATTAATGTTTTTGCATCTAATAGTAATGTTAGATCAATAACTGCAACTAATACAACTTCAAGAAATACAAGTACAAATACTAATTCAAATACAAGTACTGAAGATGATGAAGATGAAGATGAGAGTGAAAGTGAAAATTCAAATACAAATTCAAACACAAATACGAGAACTAATACAAGTTCTAATATAAGTTCAAGTAATAGAACTTCTAATATAAGCTCAAGCAGTAGTAATTATGCTAATCAAAGTACAACTTCAAATAGTTCATCATTACCTTATACAGGAACAAAATCTTCTGTTGTATTTGTAGTAATTGCTTTAGTTGCTTCTACTATATATGCATACAAAAAAATAAATGAATATAAGAATATTTAATAATAAAAAAAGAAGTAAATAAAATAAATTTACTTCTTTTTTTAGGCGACTAATAGTCGCCTTTTGTTTTTGAAAAAATTTTGTGTTTATGTTGAAAAAAAAATATATATATTGTAAAATATATCTAAAAATTTGGGAGTAATTATGGAAAAAATAAAAGTATATATTGAAAAAGAAAAAATTGATGAAAAAATATCTGAATTGGCAAAAAAAATTGATAATGATTATAAATCATCTGGAGATTTAGTAGTTATTTGTATATTAAAAGGTGCTGTATATTTTTATTGTGATTTAACTAAGAAAATAAAAAGAAATATTACAGAAGATTTTATGAAGGTTTCTAGTTATGTTGGAAAAGAATCTACAGGTTTTATTAATATAAATGTTGATTTAGGTGTAGATATAGAAAATAAAGATGTTTTAATTGTAGAAGATATTATAGATACAGGTCTTACTCTTACTAGGTTAAAAGATTACTTAAATTCAAAAAATCCAAATAGTGTTAAAATAGCAGTATTATTAGATAAAAAATGTAAAAGAACACAAAATATTGATCCTGATTATTGTTGTTTTGAAATAGAAGATAAATTTGTTGTAGGATATGGTTTGGATTATGATGAAAAGTATAGAAATTTACCTTATATAGGCTATATTTAAAGGAATGATTTTATGTTTAATATAGAGGATGAGTTAAAAAAATTGCCTGCTAAACCTGGAGTTTATCTTATGAAAGATAAAGATGATAATGTAATTTATGTTGGAAAAGCTGTAATTTTAAAAAATAGAGTAAGGCAATATTTTAGAAAAAATGAAAAAACAGCTAGAATTCAAAGGATGGTTTCATTAATTGATCATTTTGAATATATAGTTGTTGAAAGTGAAGATGAGGCATTAATTTTAGAATGTAATTTGATAAAAAAATACAGACCAAAATTCAATGTTTTATTAAAGGATGATAAAACATATCCGTATATAAAAATAGATGTTAAATCAGAATATCCTACAGTTATAATGACTAGAAGAATATTAAATGATGGCTCAAAATATTTTGGACCATATCCTAGTTCTAGTAGTTGTAAAGAAATGATAAGCTTTATAAAAGAAAAATTTCAAATTCGTCAATGTAGAAATTTTAAAAGCAAAGATAGAGTTTGTTTAAATTATCATATAAAAAAATGTTTAGGTCCATGTGTTAGATATGTTTCTTCAGAAGAATATAAAAAGCAAATTGACCAAATAATATTACTATTAGATGGCAAAATTGATAAAATAATTAAAGAGCTTTCTAAGCAAATGAATGAATTTTCAATAAATCAAGAATACGAAAAAGCAGGAGAGATTAGAGATAGAATTTTAGCTATAGAAAGAGTTACAGAAAAGCAAAAAGTTGCTAATGTTTCAGAAAATAATATTGATGTTATAGGTTTATATAAAAATGAGGTTTCTGTTTGCATTGAAATATTTTTTGTTCGTGGAAGTAAAATGATAGGCAGAGAGCATTACTTTTTTACAGAACTTCGCGATATGGAGGAGGCTGAAATTATACTAGGATTTATTAAGCAATTTTATATCACAAGAATTGATATTCCGAATAAAATAATGATTAGATACAATTTAGAGGATAAAGAACTTATAGAAAAATGGCTTGCAGAAAAAGCAGGTAGAAAAGTAGAAATTAAGAGCCCTCAAAAGGGTGAAAAACTTCGATTTGTTGAAATGGCTGAAATGAATAGTAAAATTACTTTAGAAAATAAAGTTCAAGATCAAAGTTACATTATGGAGGAGTTAAAAGATGTTTTGGAATTGGATTCTCTACCATACAAAATAGAAAGCTTTGATATTTCTAATATATCAGGAGAATTTTTAGTAGCTGGTATGTGTGTAGCTCAAAATGGAGTTATAAAAAGGAATTTGTCTAGAAGATTTAAAATTAAAACAGTTTTTGGGCAAGATGATCCTAGATGTATGCAAGAAGTTGTAACTAGAAGAATTAAGCATACTTTAGAAAAGGATGATAATGCTTTTGGTGGACTTCCAGATCTTATTTTAGCTGATGGTGGTATAACTCAAATTAGAGCTATAAAAAAAGCTTTAGATGATTGTAATGTTGATATTCCTGTTTATGGTATGGTAAAAGATAATACTCATTCTACTAGAGCATTAGTGGATGAAAATAAAAATGAATTTGTAATTTCAGATAAATTATTTAATTTTATTACTAATCTTCAAGATGAAGTACATAAAACTGCAATAGAATATCATAGAAAACTTCGTGATAAAGAAATGACAAAATCGAAGCTAGATTATATTGAAGGAATTGGTGATAAAAAAAGAGAAGCACTTCTTAAACATTTTGGTACTATAACTAAAATAAAAAATGCTTCAATTGAAGAATTAACTAGTATAAAAGGTATAAATGAAAATTTAGCCAAAAAAATAAAAGAAAATTTGTAAAGGAGGAAAAAAATGCTTAAATTAAAGAATATTACAAAAACATATATAAGTGGAGATGAAAAAGTAGAAGCTTTAAAAGGTGTTGATATAGAATTTAGAGAATCTGAATTTGTATCAATTCTTGGTCAAAGCGGTTGTGGTAAAACAACTTTACTTAATATTATAGGAGGTTTAGATAGATATACTTCTGGCGATTTAATTATAAATGGAAAATCTACAAAAGATTTTAAAGATAGGGATTGGGATGCATATAGAAATTATAGAGTTGGATTTGTTTTTCAAAGTTATAATTTGATAAATCATCAAAGTGTTTTAGCAAATGTTGAGCTTGCTTTAACTATTGGTGGTGTTTCCAAAAAAGAAAGAAGAAAAAAAGCAATTAAAGCTTTAGAGGAAGTAGGTTTAAAAGAGCAAATTCATAAAAAACCAAATCAATTATCTGGTGGTCAAATGCAAAGAGTTGCAATTGCTAGAGCTTTAGTAAACGACCCTGATATAATTTTGGCAGATGAGCCTACTGGAGCATTAGATACAAAAACTAGTGTTCAGGTAATGGAGCTTCTTAAAAAGATTTCTAAAGATAAACTTATAATTATGGTTACACATAATCCAGAACTTGCAGAAAAATATTCTAGTAGAATTATAAAAATATTAGATGGAAAAATAACAGATGATTCTGCTCCTATTAAAAGTGAAGAAAAAGAAGAAAATTTAGAAAAAGATAAATTAAAAAGAACATCAATGAAGTTTTTTACAGCTTTTAGACTTAGCTTAAATAATTTAATGACTAAAAAAGGTAGAACAATACTTACATCTTTTGCTGGTAGTATTGGTATTATAGGAATTGCACTTATTTTGGCAATATCTACTGGTGTTCAAAATTATATAGATAAAGTTGAAGAGGATACTTTATCATCATATCCAATTACATTAGAAGAATCTACTGTAGATATGTCGAGTATGATGGAAACCATGATGGGTGAAGCAGAAAAGGGAGAAGGAAAAAGAGATAAAAATAAAATATATTCATCAGATATTATAAATGATTTGCTAGAAACAATGTCTAGTAAAGTTGAAGAAAATAATCTTGAAGAATTTAAAAAATATATAGAGGAAAATAAAGAAATTTTAGATTATACAAATGCTATAGACTATGGTTACAATCTTAATTTGAACCTATACAAAACTGATACATCAAATGGTGTAGTAAGAGTAAATCCAAGTACTGTTATGGATGCAATGGGAATGGGAGATATGATAAATGCTAGAAATTCTTCTAGTGTTATGAGCCTTTCAGGATCTGCTTCAAGTATTGCAATGAGTAGTCAAATGGATGTTTGGAGAGAGCTTTTAGATAATCAAGAATTATTAAAATCTCAAAATGATTTATTAGCTGGTCATTGGCCAGAAAATTATAATGAAGTTGTTTTAGTAGTTAGTGAAAATAATGAAATTAGTGATTATGCATTATATTCTTTAGGGTTAAAAGACCAAAATGAAGTAAAACAAAAAATGAAACAAATTCAAAATGGCGAAGAAGTTGCTAAACCAGAAAGAACATCTTATACTTATGATGATATATTAAATTTATCTTTTAAACTTATTTTAAATTCTGACTATTATGAAAAGGAAAATGGTATATGGCTTGATAAATCAGAAAATGAAGAATATATGAAGCAAAAAATAGCAAATGCAGAAGAAATTAAAGTAGTTGGAATTATAAGACCAAATAAAGAAAGTGTTGCAATGGCAATGACAGGAGGAATTGGATATACAAAGGAATTAAAAGAATATGTAATAAATAAATCTAATGAAGCAGAAGTTGTTAAAGAACAAAAAGAAAATGAAAATAAAAATATTTTTTCTGGTTTAGATTTCCCTTCAGATGATGATGTTAGTACATTTAATTATGATAGCTTAACACCTGAACAAAAAATGGCAATGGCTTCATTATCTAGTGAAGAAATTGCAAAACTTATGGAAGCATATACTGAAAATGAAAATTCAAGTTATGAAAAGAATTTAGAAAAACTTGGAGCTTTTGATTTAAATTCACCAGCTACAATTAGTTTGTATGCTAAAGATTTTGATTCAAAAGATAAAATTCAGGATTTTATAGAAGATTATAATCAAAAACAACAAAAAGCTGATAAAGATGAAAATGTTATTAGTTATACAGATGTTATTGGAACAATGATGAAATCAGTAAGTAAAATAATAAATACTATTAGTTATGTTTTAATTGCATTTGTTGCAATTTCACTAGTAGTTTCATCTATTATGATTGGTATTATAACATATATTTCAGTTTTAGAAAGAACAAAGGAAATTGGTATACTTCGTGCTATTGGTGCCTCTAAAAGAGATATTTCAAGAGTATTTAATGCAGAAACCTTAATAGTAGGTTTAATAGCTGGGCTAATAGGTATTGGTGTTACAATTTTATTAACCTTCCCAATAAATAGTATTATATATAAACTTACAAATGTAACTATAACCACTGTTGTTCCATTTAGTGCTGGAGTAATTTTAGTTGCTATAAGTGTTATTTTAACAATAATAGGAGGCTTAATTCCATCAAGACTTGCAAGTAAGAGAGATCCTGTTATAGCTCTTAGAACAGAATAAATATAAAATCAAAAAAGTAGGTAATTTGCCTACTTTTTTTATTCAGTAGGAAAGTTCTCTGGAGATAGGCTGAATAAAAGTATTGCAATTTTAATTCATAAACTTGTCCAAAGATGCATATATATAATTATAATGTGTTTTTGGAGGTATATGTTTTATGGGAAAATATAAGTTTTTAATGGTATTATTGATAAGTACTGTAATTTGTTTTGCAATTTTAATGGTTTTGTTGTATAATTTTATAGAAATTTTATTTTTGATTTAAGAGGAATTGATTATGGAAGTAATAGTTGGAAAATTAGCTGGATTTTGCCCTGGTGTTGAAAGGGCTGTTAATATGGCATTAAAAGCAGCAAAAGAAAATGAAAATGTATATTGTTTAGGTGAACTTGTTCATAATAGACAAGTTATAGAAGAACTCGAAAAGAAAAATGTAAAAACTGTTGATGATATAAAAGATGTTCCAAATAATGGAATAGTTATTTTTAGAGCCCATGGAGTAAAAGAATCTATATACGAAATTTCAAATAAAAAAAATTTAAAAATTATAGATTTAACATGTGGTAAAGTTAGAATTATTCATGATAAAGTAAAAAAAGAAAAAGATAAATCTTTTATTATTATTGTGGGAGATGAAAATCATCCTGAAAGTGTTGCAACTAAAGATTTTGCAGGAAAAAATAGTATTGTTATTTTTGATGATTCAGAAATTGTTGATGCATATAAAGAATTTGAAAGTAGCGGTTTAGATAGAGTTTATGTTGTTGCTCAAACTACATTTAATCTAAAAAAATTTGAAGCATTATCTAAAGAAATTGAAGATAATTTTTGCGAGGTACCTGTTACTATAGATAATACTATTTGTAGTGCAACTGAAGAAAGACAAATTGAAACTGAAAAATTATCTAAAGAAGTAGATACAATTATTGTAATAGGCGGAAAAAATAGTGCAAATACGCAAAAATTAGTAGATATTTCTAAAAGGAATTGTAAAAATGTATATCATATACAAACTAAAGATGATTTAACAAATGTTTCTTTTGAAAATACTAAAAAAATTGGAATAGTAGCTGGAGCATCAACACCTAGCAATATTATAAAAGATGTAGAAAAATTTTTAATGGAGATGTAATATGAATTTATCAAATAATTGGAATGATTATGAAATTTTAGATATGGCAAATGGAGAGAAACTAGAAAGATGGGGAAATATATATTTGGTTAGGCCAGATCCACAGATTATTTGGAAGGACAAATCTTTTCCAGAAAAATGGAAATTTGCTAATGCTAGATATAATAGAAGTAATTCTGGAGGTGGTGGTTGGAGTTATAAGAAAAAACTTCCAGATTCTTGGCAAATTAAATATAAAGATTTAACTTTTAATATAAAGCCAATGGGCTTCAAACATACTGGATTATTTCCTGAACAAGCTGTTAATTGGGATTGGATGATAGATAAAATAAAAAGTGAAAAAAGGCAGATTAAAGTTTTGAATTTATTTGCATATACAGGTGGTGCTACAGTAGCATGTTTATATGCTGGTGCATCAGTATGTCATGTTGATAGTTCTAAAGGAATGGTTTCATGGGCTAAAGAGAATGTACAAAGTTCTGGATTGGAAAAAAAGCCTGTTAGATTTATAATTGATGATGTTACAAAATTTGTGCAAAGAGAAATAAGAAGAGGAAATTATTATGATGCAATAATAATGGACCCTCCCTCTTATGGGCGAGGTAAAAATGGAGAGGTATGGCAATTTGAAAATAATTTAGAAGATTTAGTTGAGCTTTGTACAAATGTTCTTTCTGACAATCCATTATTTTTCTTAATAAATTCTTATACTACAGGTATATCAGCAAAAGTTTTAGAAAATATTTTATCACTAAAAATTAATAGAAAAAATGGAAAGATTACATCTGGTGAAATAGGTCTTCCAATGAAAGATTCAAATTTGGTTTTACCAGCAGGAATTTTTGGAAGATGGGAGAAAAAATAGAAAATATGGATAAAGTAAAAATATTATATGAAGATAATCATATAATAGTTGTTGTAAAACCAGCAAATATACCATCTCAAGGAGATAAAACTGGAGATGAAGATATGCTAACAATATTAAAAAAATATTTAAAAGAAAAATATAATAAACCTGGTGATGTATATCTAGGTTTAGTACATAGGTTAGATAGACCAACAGGTGGTGTTATGGTTTTTGCCAAGACCTCCAAAGCTGCTAGTAGGCTTTCGGAACAGGTTAGAAATAAAGAATTTAATAAAAAGTATTTATGTATTGTGGACGGAAAAATGGAAAATAATAAAGGAATATATAAAGATTTTTTATTAAAAAATGAAAAAACGAATACCAGTAAAGTTGTAAAAGAAGGAACTAAAAATTCAAAAGAGGCAATTCTAGATTATGAAGTAGTAAAATATGATGAAAAAATAAATATGTCAGTTGTAAAAGTTAATTTGCAAACTGGACGTCATCATCAAATAAGAGTACAATTTGCATCTAGAAATCATTCTTTAAGTGGAGATCAAAAATACGGAACACGTGGTAGAGGAAAGGGGTTAGCACTTTGGGCATATCATTTAAGCATAATACACCCAGTAAAAAAAGAAAGAATGATTTTTGAAGAATTTCCAAAAATCGAAGGAAGTTGGAAAATATTAGAAAAATAGGTTGCAATTTTGAATATCTGTTGTTATAATGTGAATGAAAATTTTATTTTCAAAAGAAAATATAGGATGTATAATGGGAGCAAAAAATGGTTGAAGAAGAAATCGATTTAAAAGAATTATTTTTATTATTTTGGAAAAATAAAGTGTTTATAATAATACTTACTATCATAGCATTGATTTTAGGAATTGTTTTTTCATTTTTTATTAAGGCACAATCTTATACTGCATATTCATATATAACTTTTGGTCGTATAGAAGGATATGAACCTAGAGAAGGTGAAAGTCAATTATTATCTGAAATTCAATTTAATAGTACAATACTTGGAAATTATAAAAATTATATGCTTAGTAATGATATTTTAGATACAGTAATTGAAAATTTAGATTTAAAAGATCAAGATATTACATTAGGCGATTTAAAAGAAAATCTTGAAATTACTACTAGTACTGGAACAATAGAAATTGCAGTAAGCTTTAATGATGAAAAGCTGGCTGAAAATATAGCTAATGAAATAATAAAAGTTTTTGTAGAAAAATCTAAAGATTTTTATAGAATAAATCATACATATTCAATTAGTAATGCTGATGAAAGTACCACAGAATCAAATACTAGTCATATTGCAGATTTAGTTTGTTTTGTTGCTGTTGGATTAATAATAGGCTTAGGTATTATTATGATTAAATTTATATTTAATCCATCTATAATTTCAGAAAAAGATATAGAATCTAAACTTAAATTACCTTTTATTTCTACTATTGTTTTGAAATTAAATAAAGCTGGAAAGATAATAGAAAATTCAGAAGAATCAGAACAATTTGATGTTTTAAGAGCTAATATAGAATTTTCAATTAAAAATGATTTAAGCAAAAAAACATTATTTATTACAAGTATTGATAAAAGAGATGGAAAAACTTTTGTATCTTCTAATTTAGCAATAGCATTTTCTAAAGTAGGAAAAAAAGTTTTAATTATAGATACAGATAAAAAAGATGGTATTTTAGATAAAGTGTTTGAAGTACAAAATAATTATGGATTATCAAATTATTTAATAGATTCAAACAAAATATCCGAAAAAGATAGTAAAAGTTTTAATAGTTTAGTACAAGAGACAAAATATGAAAATTTGGATGTAATAACAATTGGAACAATAAAAGGTAAAAAATTCAAAATAATTCAAAATGAGAAATTTATTAAATTTTTAGATGAAATGAAACAATCTTATGATATAATAATTTTGGATGGCTCAGAAATGATGCAATATGCAGATTCAAGATTTTTATCAAATATTTGTGATAATACATTACTTATAACAGAAAAAAATAAAACAAAAGAAAAAGATTTGATAAATGCTACAAAAGAAATTGAAAAAGTAAATGGAAATTTACTTGGAACAGTATTAAATGATATAGAAAAATAAAATATACTAGGGGGCTTTCTTGATAAAATTGTATTCAAGATATGCTTCCTTTTTGTTTTTTCTATCACAAAATATTGAATTTTTAATAATATATATGTATAATATTATCAATATTTTATTTTAGGAGGCATATATAGTGAGAAAATATTTTGGAACAGATGGAATTAGGAGAATTGCAAATACTGAACTTACTCCTAATTTAGTTTTTAAAGTTGCTAAAGCAGGTGCTTATGTTTTATCAAAACATTCTAACCATAAACCTACTATTTTAATTGGTAGAGATACTAGACTTTCAGGAGGGTTAATTGAAAGTGCAATGACAGCTGGCTTTTTAAGTTATGGTGCTAATGTTATTTTATTAGATATTATTCCAACACCTGGAGTTGCATATTTAACTAGAAAATTAAATGCAGATGCAAGTGTTGTTATTTCTGCATCACATAATACATTTGAGTTTAATGGTGTTAAATTTTTCAGTAATAAAGGAATGAAAATATCAGACGAATTAGAAGAAGAAATTGAAGAAGTAATGGAATCAGAAAAACTTAATGATTTTACAGCAGTAGGAGAAAATGTTGGAAGACTTGTGTCAAAACCAGAGCTTATAGATGAATATATCGATTTCTTTATAAAAATTTTCGGAACTACTTTTGATAATTTGGATAAAAATTTTTGTGTTGGATTAGATGTTGCAAATGGTGCTACATATGAAGTTGCTAAAAAAGTGTTCAAAAAACTTGGAATTAATTTTAAAGTAATTAGCGATAATCCTGATGGAATAAATATAAATGAAAATTGTGGATCTACGCATTTAGAAAATTTACAAAGTTTTGTTAAAGAAAATAAATTAAACTTAGGAATTGCGTATGATGGAGATGGAGATAGATGTTTAGCTGTTGATGAAAATGGAAATATTATAGATGGTGATATGATAATGGCTATTATTTCTAATTCATTAAAGAGAAAAGGAAAATTAAATAAAGATACTTTAGTTGCTACTGTAATGAGTAATTTAGGAATGAAAAAATTTGCAAAAGAAAATGGTATTGAATTTGTTGAAACTAAAGTTGGTGATAGATATGTTTTAGAAGAAATGCTTAAAAATGGATACAATTTTGGTGGTGAGCAATCTGGTCATATTATATTTTTAGATTATAATCCAACAGGAGACGGAATATTAACATCTCTTATGATAATTAGAGCAATGATTGAAGAAAATAAAAAAATATCAGAACTTGCTAAAATTATAAATATATATCCACAAGTTTTGATTAATGCAAGTGTAGATTCAAATAAAAAGTACGATTATGAAAAAAATGAAATAATAAAGAAAAAAATAGAAGATTTAGAGAATGAATTTAAAGGTAATGGTAGAGTACTTATTAGGCCTTCTGGAACAGAACCAAAAGTTAGAGTTATGATTGAAGGAGAAAATTTAGATTATATAAAAATAAAAGCAACAGATTTAGCACAAACTATAGAAGAGTATTTAAAATAATTATTATAAAAATATGCATTGTTAGTGTTTAATTATTTTTATATTGAATTTATATTAAATAAGAAATGAGGTTAAATATGGATAGTAATTATGATATAGAAAAATTATATTATAAATATATTGCTTATAAAAATTCTGATTATTTAAAAAATAATAAAATGTTTAATTTGAAAAATGATTATGAAATAAAATCTTTATATGAATATTACTTAGATTATAAAAGAGAAAATTCAAGAAAAAGTGATATTAGTAGTTTTGAAAAAACTTTAACTGAATTGCCAGAATTAGGTGAAATAGAAGTATATGAATCAGTTGAAAATTCCAAAAATAGAAAAATAAATTCATTAAAAGAAGAATTTGGAATAGAAGATGAAAAAGAGCAAAAACTACTTGAATATTCAATTATTTCTTTAAATGAGGAAAATAAGAAAGAGGAATTGGTTATAGATAAAGATGGAAATGACTTAGGTATATTAACTTATGATGAAAAAGGAAATCCAAGTTTTAAAATTTCTCCTAATCTTAAAAAAATTATTGATGAAAGTTTAGAAAAAGCGAATGTTAGAAATTTTGTTGATGAGCAAACTATTCAAGAAGAATTTTATTTAAAAGATATAAATTCTTTAATTAAAGCAATTGAAGAAGGAATGATTGTACCAGAAAGTGTAAAATCAGCAGGTGAAAGAGCAGCAAAAGCTCAAAATATAAAAAATGGTCAATATTCTTCTTTAGATTCTACCAAAACAATTATTCAAACTCCAGAAGAAATTCAAAATAAATTAAAAGAGGAAGAAGAAGTAAGAAAACAGCTAGAAGATGATGAGAAAGATCATGAAAGAAACATTACAGAAAAAACAGTAGATAAAGATGGAAAAGATATAGAAGAAAAAGAAGAAGACGGAAAAAAAGGAGGAGAAAATAAAAATATACCTGAAGATAAAATAGCAGAAATTAATAAGATTTGTAACAAATCAGAATATTCTAAGGATGAAATTAAATCAGTATTAATTATAAAAGATCCTAGCACTCTTGCAGATTGTACTGAAAATAGTAAAATAAATAGAAAAGGTAGTGAGTTAACTATAATACAATTTTCTTCCATATTTGGTAAAGAAAAATATACAATTATTCAAGATGGAGTAGAACTAGGAGGAGAACAACATGATAGAGCTTTTAGAGATTTGATTGCACCTTTAAAAGTAACATCAGGAGTTTATAAAAGAGTAGAAGATAATGAAAATTATGTTGACTACACAGATTCTTCTGGAAAATTGAAATCTATGCAATTAAAACGAATGCCTATAGATATGACTTTAGAAGAAAAAGATAATTTTAGAGAAAGATTAGAAATAGATTTAGAAAAATTAGAATATGTAAGAGAAGTTCAACCAGATAATAAAGCTTTAATTGATAAATTGGAAATTATTGTTGAAGATGATTTTATTAAAATGGGACTTACTCCTCCTCAATCAATAAAAGAAGATGCTAATGATATACAAGCTAATCCTGAAGAAGTAGAAAAGGCAAGTATGAAAGATTTAGAAGAGATTGATGAAGATCCTGATTTTGACGAAGTTGGAAGAAGGAGAAGAACGCATTAAATATTGAAAGGAGTTTTTTATGGATAAAAAAACATTTTATATTACAACCCCTATATATTATCCAAGTGGTAAATTTCATATAGGTACAGCTTATACAACTGTACTTGCGGATACTATAAAGAGGTATAAACAAATGAAAGGCTATGATTCATATATGTTAACAGGTTTAGATGAACATGGTCAAAAAATACAAGAAGTTGCTAAAAAAATGGGAAGAACTCCTAAAGAACATGTTGATATAATGGCTAATGAGGCAAAAAAACTATGGGAGCTTATGGAAATCGAATATGATGATTTTATCAGAACTACTGATGAACGTCATGAAAAAGCTGTACAAAAAATAGTAAATAAATTTCTAGAAAATGGAGATATTTATAAAGGTAATTATGAAGGTTGGTATTGTATGCCTTGTGAAACATATTTTACTGAAACTCAACTTGTAGATGGAAAATGTCCTGATTGTGGTAGAGAAGTTAAGAAAATGCAAGAAGAATCATATTTTTTCAATATGAAAAAATATGAAGATAGGTTATTAAAATTTTATGAAGAGAATCCAGATTTCATTTTACCTGAGTTTAGAAAAAATGAAATTTTTGGAAACTTTATTAAACCTGGATTAGAAGATTTATGTATTAGTAGAACTACTTTTGATTGGGGTATAAAAATGCCAAATGATCCAAAACATGTTTTATATGTTTGGGTTGATGCATTAACAAATTATATTACAGCTTTAGGATATATGTCTGATGATGATAGTTTATTTAAAAAATATTGGCCAGCTGATTTTCAAATTGTTGGAAAAGATATAATTAGATTTCATGGTATTTATTGGCCAATATTCTTAATGGCATTAGGCTTAGAGCTTCCAAAACATATATATGCACATGGTTATATAGTTATGAAGGATGGAAAAATGTCTAAATCTAAAGGAAATGTTGTATATCCTGAAGTTTTGGTTAATAGATATGGATTAGATGCCACTAAATATTATTTACTAAAAACTTTAAGTTTTGGACAAGATTCAATGTTTACTCCAGAAGATTTTGTTGAGAAATTTAATTATGATTTATGTAATGATTTAGGAAATTTATTAAATAGAACAATAGGAATGATAAATAAATATTTTAATGGAGTTGTAAATGCAGATTTATCATTAGAAACAGAGCTAGAGAAAAATTTACATGATTATATTAATGAAAAGATAGATTTAATTGAAAAATATATGGATGATTATAAAATTAGTGATGCAATTCCTGAAATTTGGAATATTATTTCTAGGACAAATAAATATATAGATGAAACAGCACCATGGACTTTGGCAAAAAATGATGAAAAAGAATATTTATCTGTTGTAATGTATAATCTAGTTGACTCATTAATGAAAATTGCTATTTTAATTAGACCATTTATGAAAAATACTTCAAACAAAATATTTGATCAATTAGGTTTAAGAAATGATAATTTAAAATCATGGAATTGTTTAAAAGAAAATCACAAAATAAATGAGATAAAAGTTATAGAAAAAGGAGATCCTCTTTTCTTAAGATTAGATTTAGAAGAAGAAATTAAATATATTCAAGATATAATGCATAAATAAATGGAGGAGAATATGAATAAGAAAATTGTTATAATAAATGGTTCAGGCGGTGTAGGAAAAGATACATTTGTTGAATTTTGTAGTGAATATGCCAAAGTAAAAAATATATCTTCAGTAGATAAAGTTAAAGAAGCTGCAAAAATATTGGTTAATTGGAATGGAGAAAAAGACGAAAAAAGTCGAAAATTTTTGGCAGATTTAAAAAAAATGAGTATAGATTATAATAATTATCCAATAACATATATAAAAGAACAAGCAGAAGAATTTTTAAAAGATGCAGATCAAGAAATAATGTTTATTCATATTAGAGAAACTAGTGAAATAGCCAAAGTAAAAGAATTATTAGATGTTAAATCATTACTTATTTCAAGTAATCGTGTAGAAAAAATAGTTTCAAATTCTTCTGATGCAAATGTAGAAAATTATGAATATGATTATTATATTCAAAATGATGGAACTCTTGATGAATTGAAAATAAAGGCTGAAAAATTCGTAATGGAAGGATAAAATGAATAAAATAGGATTTTTTGGAGGATGTTTTAATCCTCCAACTAAAGCTCATATTGGACTTGCAAAATTAGTATTAGAAAAATTTAATTTAGATAAAGTTTTTTTTGTTCCCATGAACGATTTTTATAATAAATCAGGATTGATTTCTGGGAATCATAGACTTAATATGTTAAAATTACTTACTAAAGATGAAGAAAATATAGATATAGCTGATTTTGAATTAAAATCAAACAAAAGAATGTATGCAATAGATGCGTTTGAATTTATAGAAAAAAATTTCGATTGTAAAAAATTTTTTATTATGGGTTCTGATAATTATATAAAAATGAAGAACTGGAAAGACTCATACAAATTAGATAAATTTGATTATATAATTTTGGATAGGTTTAATAAAATTGAACCAAAAGAAAATATAAAATTAGTAAGTAATAATAAATTTTCTGGTATATCATCTAGTATAGTTAGAAATTTAATTTCAGAAGGAAAAAATGTTCAAGATTACATTACACTAGATATATATAAATATATAAAATCAAATAAATTATATATAAAAGAGGATTAGATTTATGAAAGGAAAATTTGTAAATTTATTATTAGGGTTACTTAATGGTTTAATTGGAATATTGATTATTGTATATACTTATTTTATTCCTAAAGATTTAACTTTGTTAACTGTTCAAGAGAATGATATTGTAAATATTATAAAAATTGTCATATATTTTATTATAGGAATTACTTGTTTAATTAATTTTATTGCATATATAAAAAATAAAAGTAATTATGGCCTTTCATTGGGGTATAGAGTTTATTTTTTTACTATATTTTTTATTTTAATTAAAAAAAATTTAATTTCAGTTTTTCCTATAATTTCTGCAATTATAATTATAATAAATATATTGAAAGAAAATATTAGAGAAATTGAGAGTACAGCGGCTATTTCAATAATTTTAGTTATTGCTGTAACAACAGTAGTATTAGATGGAATGGTTTATTTTTATAAGAATATAGGATCTTATATTTTAGATAAGAAAAATGAAAGCCAGATAGAATATTCTGATACATTTTTTAAATATATAACAGAGCTTGAAGGATATGATAAATATATAAATGTAAAAAAAGATGGAAAATATGGATATATAAACACAAAAGGAGAAACAGTTATAGATTTTGTATATGATTTTGCCACTCCTTTTACAACAATAAATGTATATGATAAAGATTTTCAAATTGCTTTAGTATGTGCAGATGGTATATCAAAAATAATTATGAAAAACGAAAGAGTAGTAGAATCATATGTAAGTGAATCTTCAGATGAGGATTATGAAGCCAAAATAGAAGAATTGAATTATTTTTATTCAAATGTTATTGGAATGGAAAATGAAATGACTTTTGAAATTTTAGATGATGATGATAATCATATAAATTATGCTCCAGCATATAATGATAGTTCAGAAGAATATACATATAGATATGATTATAATGAAGAATATGATATAACAGTTACTCAATCAAGTATGGGACTTAAAGATGTATATTATTTAGCCAGAAAAGACGATTTAGATTATAAATTACCATTAGATTGTGAAAAATTAGATTATGATGAAAATAATTTATATTTATTTAAAGATGGAACAATTCCTTGCTACGATATAGAAAAAGAAGAACAAGGGTGGTTTTCACCTAGAGGCGTAAAAAAGTCCATGAAGGGAAATGCTCAAATTTTAGAAAAAATAGGAGATAGATTTTTATATAAAGATTACAATAAAGATGGAAAAATAACATTTTATAATGAAAAAGGAGAAAAATTATCTGATTCATATAAAGAAATTTTTATTCAAGATGGTAGATATATTGTAAAAAAATCAAATGATAAATATACGATTATAGATGAAAATTATAATCAAATAATTGAAGGTGAATATGATTATGTAGATATATCTTTATTAAGTATTGGAATTTATTTATTTGGAAATGTGGATGATGTAATAGAATTTAATAATTATGATTATGCTGATTTAAATTTTATAATGATGGATTATGATGGAAATATATTAAATAATAATTTAGAACAAGTATATTTAGATTTTTATAAAATAAGTGATGATTCAAAAAAAGTATATGTTTCTAGATATAACGAATTTATAGATGATTTGAAAACTTTAGATTATGATTTTGTTGGAGATAAATTTTATAAAAAATAGAACTTTATGAATTTTATTTTTATTTTTGTAGAAAATAATATTGTGAAATATGTTCACAATATTATTGAAAGAAGGATTTTAAAATGAGTCAAAAAATTAATTGTGAAGTTCATAGTTGTAAATTTAATGGACAAGAAAACTGTATATGTTTATTAAAAAATATTACAGTTATGCCTTGTAAAAATTGTGATTCAGGAAACCCTGATGAATCAAAATGTGGAAGTTATGAATGTAAATATTAAATCTCAACATTATCTAGACGAGCTTTGCTCGTTTTAGAACGTTAAAAACCCTAGATTGATTTCTAGGGTTTTTCTTATATTTTTTGAAAAATAAATATATATAAAGGTTTACAATAATAAAAAAGTATGTTAAAATATAAAAGTCAACCAAAGTGGGTTACACACTCTTTTTAAAAGAGTGATAGAAAACATCTTTATCATGCAAAATGCATAGAAAGGAAAGGTTACGTCTATGAAGAACAAGTTTATCGAAATGTGGAGACGGATAGAATCAATTGAAGAATTGATATGCAATTCGGTGAAAACCTACTTCAATAAGTACTGTTTACCGAATCAGTATTGGGTTAAGTTTAACTTAATCTTCTTCACATACGGCTCAGATCATAATCTCTACGTTACTCCAATAAGACCAGATGCAATTGATGTTCTCAATGAAAATGGTTTCATAAATGAGAGTAAAAGTTGGAATCCGATGGTTCTTTCTAATTACGTATCATCATTTGACTTAGTTCAATTTTTATTGAATGAGTATGGTGAGAAGAAAGAATATTTTTCGGAGGATGAATACATCGTATTTACC
This sequence comes from uncultured Clostridia bacterium, assembly GCA_947630235.1. Classification (GTDB taxonomy): domain Bacteria; phylum Bacillota; class Clostridia; order TANB77; family CAG-508; genus Scatovivens. The sequence continues at coordinate 19,875 of CANRGN010000006.1, read as the reverse complement.
TTTGGAGGAGAAAAAGATGCGGTGTATACTACGTACGAAAATCAGGAGGCAAAATACTGTTTGGAATATAATGGTTTTACAAATGTAAGCGATGATATCTCCAAAAAATCTAAAATTTTGCTGAAGCATTATATATCTGATGTATCATCTTTTGAATATTTGGTAGATGAGGCAAAGAGGCAGAATCGCAATCGCGCTGTAACCATTATAGACTATGAGATGTATCAGAATAATATCACTGATATTATTCTTCCAGATACTGCCAGATTGCTTCACGGTAGCTTAGAACTTTTGAGTTTTGATGAAAGAGGAGAAATTACTCCTTCATCTCAGCGCTATATTGGAAAATATATAGTTGATGAATTGAGTGGAAACATTACGTTTTTAACTACATTTGGAGAAACGTATGTTATTCCAAAAAATGTTGGTGTAAGTCTTCTTGAAAATGCAGGTTATACTCGCTTCTAAAGTAACTAAAAAGGCGGTTCGTATAGAACCGTCTTTAATTCATTAATAAAATATTTAAGCTATTGACAAATTAAATAAAAAAAAATACAATGTGTACATAAAAATAAATTATAAGTAATAGGGTTATACTAAAATAATCCTATATAAAAAAGGAGGAATTTATTATGCCATTAGTAACAACTAAGGATATGTTTGAAAAATCTATGAAGGAGCATTTTGCTATAGGAGCTTTTAATATAAATAATATGGAATTTATACAAGCAATTACAGATGCTGCAAATGAAGCAAAGTCACCTGTTATACTACAAGTATCATCTAGTGCTATAAAATATGCCAGACTTCCATATTTAATAAAAATGGTTGAAGCTGCTGTTGAAACTACAGATATTCCAATTGCACTTCATTTAGATCATGGACCAGATTTTGAAACTTGTAAGATGTGTATAGATAATGGCTTCACATCAGTAATGATAGATGCTTCAAAATATGATTTTGAAGAAAATGTTAGAATAACAAAAGAAGTTGTAGATTATGCTCATAGCCGTGGAGTAGTAGTAGAAGCTGAGCTTGGAACATTAGCTGGTGTTGAAGATGAAGTAAATGTATCTAGTGATGATGCTAAATATACAAATCCTGATCAAGCTAAAGAATTTGTTGAAAGAACAGGTTGCGATTCTTTAGCAATAGCTATAGGAACAAGTCATGGAGCATATAAATTTAAAGGAGATGCTAAACTTAGATTTGATATTTTAGCTAAAGTTAAAGAAAGATTACCTAATACACCAATTGTACTTCACGGAGCATCTTCAGTTATTCCTAAACTAGTAGAAATGTGCAATAATAATGGAGCTAATATTCCAGGAGCAAAAGGATGTCCAGATGAAATGCTTAAACAAGCAGGAGAAAATGGAGTATCAAAAATAAATGTTGATACAGATTTAAGACTTGCAATGACAGCTCAAATAAGAAGAGTATTTAATGAAGATCCATCTGTATTTGATCCTAGAAAATATTTAGGTGCTGCAAGAGATGAAATAAAAGCAACAGTTGCTCATAAAATAAATGATGTATTCTGTTCAGCAAATAAAGCATAAATTGTTTTTATTCAGTTTGTAGAGCACTTTCCTACTGAATAAAAAATATATGGGCGATTATTTTAATCGCCCGTTTTTAAAAATTTAAGAAAATAATTAAATCATAAAAATTGTATGGGTCATTAATAATCGCCCATCAAATTTTGCCAATTACTATGAAATCAAAAGGAGATAAAATGAATAAAATTATTGCAAAAAATCCAACTGCTAGGCACAACTATAGCATAACTGAAACATATGAAGCAGGAATAGTGCTTACTGGTACAGAAATTAAATCTATTAGAAATGGGAAAGTTAATATTAAAGATACTTATATAAACATAAAAAATGGAGAAGCATGGGTATATGGAATGCATATTAGTCCATATGAGCACGGAAATATTTTTAATAAAGATCCATTAAGAGATAGAAAACTATTACTTAATAAAAGAGAAATAAATAAATTATATGGTATGATTAAAACAAAGGGAATAAGTATAATTCCGCTTACAATGTATTTTAATGGAAATAAAGTTAAACTTGAAATTGGAGTAGGAAAAGGTAAAAAACTTTATGATAAAAGAGAAGATATGGCAAAAAGAGATGCTAATATGAATATTAGAAGAGCGATAAAAAATGATTATAAATATTAAAAGAATAGGAGAAAAAAATGTACGAAATATATGCAGATTTACATGTACACATTGGAAGAAGTGAGAAAGGAAAACCTATTAAAATTACTGCAGCTAGAAGTTTAAATTTTGCCAATATTGCAAAAGAATGTGTAGAAAGAAAAGGGATAAATTTAGTTGGAATTATAGATTGTGCTTCACCTTATGTAATAGAAGATATTGAGGATTTTTTAAAAACAGGTGATGCCTATGAAATAGATGATGGCGGTATAGTATATAAAGATAAAGTATGTATTATACTTGGAAGTGAAATTGAAACATCAGAAGTAAATGATGATGGTAAAACAGGAAGCGCTCATAATTTATGCTATTTTCCACATTTAAATGATATCAAAGCTTTTTCGAAAGAAATGTCAAATCATATTAAAAATATGACACTTAGTTCACAAAGAGCAGATATTTCAGCTTATGAGTTAATAGATATTGTTAGAAAATATAATGGAATTTTGGTTCCTGCTCATGCATTTACACCACATAAAAGCTTTTATGGAAATTGTACATCTAGCCTAAAAAGAATTTTTAAAGAGAAATACGATTATATTCCAGCAATAGAATTAGGTTTAAGTTCTGATACATATTTAGCAGATCAAATATCAGAGCTTGAAGGAAAAACATTTTTAACAAATTCTGATGCTCATTCTCTTCCGAAAATTGCTAGAGAATATAATAAGATGTATATGGAAAATCCGAGTTTTAAGGAATTTTTGAAAGTTTTAAAAAATGAAGATGGAAGAAAAATTCTTAAAAATTATGGTTTAGATCCAAAACTTGGAAAATATCATAGAACATATTGTGAAGTTTGTGACAAAAGAATAGAAGGAGATGCACCAGTTACAAAATGTGATACTTGCGATAGCAGAAATATTACTATGGGAGTTTTTGATAGAATAGAAATTATAAAAGACAAACAAGAAAGTAAAAGTCCAAAAAATAGACCTGAGTATATTTATCAAATTCCACTAACATTTATTCCAGGTTTGGGGAAGAAAACGATAGATAAATTATTAGATACATTTGGAACTGAAATGACTATTTTACATAATCTTGGAAAAGATGATATAGAAGCAGTAGTTGGAAGTAAGGTTGCAGAAAATATTACTTTAGCACGTGATGGAAAAATGAAAATTATAGCTGGTGGTGGCGGAAACTATGGAAAAGTTAAATAATATACCAGTTTTTTTAAAAGAAAAACTAGAAAAACAGTATGGAAAAGAATGTTTAAATAAAATTTTTGATGGGTTTTTATCAGATAAAAAAGTTACAATAAGAGTAAATACATTAAAATCAAATAAAGCAGAAATAGAAAATTGTCTTGAAAATGAAAATATTGAGTTTGAAAGCGTAAATTGGTATAAAGATGCTATTATAATAAAAAATGCTAAAGAAATTGATTTACAAGCTTTAGAAATATATAAAACAGGTAAGATATATCTTCAAAGTTTATCTTCAATGTTACCGCCAATAATTTTAGATCCAAAAGAAGAAACTGATATATTAGATATGTGTTCAGCTCCTGGAGGTAAAACTAGTCAGATTTCTGCTATTACTAACAATAAATCAAATATAACAGCATGTGAAATTAATAACATTAGATATGAAAGATTAAAATATAATCTCGAAAAGCTTGGAGTAAAAAATACTAATATAATGAAAAAGGATTCTAGATTTTTAGACGATTTTTTTTCTTTTGATAACATATTATTAGATAGCCCGTGTAGTGGAAGTGGAACAATAAATTTAAATAATGAAAATACATATAAGAATTTTTCTTTAAAACTTGTTGAAAAATCTTGTAGATTGCAAATATCTCTTTTAAGAAAAGCAGTTAAGCTTTTAAAGAAAAACAAAGAAATTGTTTATTCTACTTGTTCAATTTTAAAGGAAGAAAATGATGATATAGTAAAACAAGTATTAAAAGATAATAATGTAGAAATAATTCCTATAGATGTTAAAGATATACCATTGCTTCCAAACACTATAAAAGGAACAATAACAGTAATGCCGACAGATTTATATGAAGGTTTTTTTGTTGCAAAGCTAAAAAAGTTTAAATAAAAAAGAGTGAACCAGAGGGTTATAGAGGGACTACTGGTTCACTCTTTTTTATAAATTTTTACTTTTACATAAAATATAGCATTTTTTTATAGCTTCTGAATACAATTTATTAAATAAATTATGGAGGCCAAAATGTTTAAAAGAGTTGTAGCAATTCATATTAATAAAAATAGAAATTTATATATTAAAATTTCAATTTTTTTTATAATAGGAGTTTGTTTAGGAGTATTTTGTATTAATAATTTACCAGAAAACAATTTAGATTTTTTAAAGCAATATTTTTATACATTTAAAGATAATATTGTTGGATTAGAAAATACAGAAATACAAACTTTATTTTTAAATTCTTTAATTTCAAAATTTAAATTTATAGGTATAATATTTATACTTTCTTGTACAATAATTGGTGGTATATTTATATATATTTGTATTTTATATAAAGGATTTACAATAGGGTATGTTATTTCAGCTGTTTTAAAAACATATGGTATAAGAAAAGGGATACTTTTTTCTGCTATTACACTCGGCTTACAGAATTTAATTTATATTCCATGCATAATATTTTTTTCAGTTTATTGCATAATATTTTGTAAAAAGATTAAAAATAATAGTGTAGACATAAAAACTAATTTTTTAATATTATTTATAATTTTTTTTATAATACTTATGATATCAACTATTTCATCTACGTTTGAACTAGGAATTTCATATAAGATTTTAAAAAAAATACAAAAATTTTTTTAAAACACTTTACTTTTTGTTTAAGATTTGATATAACATAAGCAGCTTATGTAAATCACTTTGATTACTTAAGAACTAATTGATATTAATTAAGTCAATTTGGAAAATTAATAGATAGGTGAGGGAAAAATGGAAAAGCAAATTAAACTTTTTTTAGAATTTCTTGAAAATGAAAAAAAATTATCTAACAATACTTTACAATCATACAAGAGAGATATTACACAATACCAAGAATATTTAGAAGTAAATGATTTAAACTATTTAAAAGTTTCTGGAACACAATTAAATGCTTATTTTGATAATTTAGCATCAATTGGAAAAAAGAAATCTACAGTATCAAGAAATATTGCATCAATTAAATCTTTCTATCAATTCTTAGTTAAGAGCAAAAAAATCAGAAAAAACCCTGCATCAGGGATTCAATCACCAAAAGTTGATAAAAAAATACCAAATATACTTACAGCTAAAGAAGTTGAATTATTATTAGAACAACCTCAAGATATAGATTTAAAAGGAATTAGAGATAAAGCAATGTTGGAATTTGCTTATGCCACTGGAATGAGAGTAACAGAGATAATTTCATTAGATATTTCAGATGTAAATCTTGAAGAAGGCTATGTTACATGTAATTCTAGCCCTAGGAAAAGAACCATTCCTTTAGGAAATTTATCACTAGGTGCTTTAAAAGAATATATTGAAAAAGCAAGGCCAATATTGATTAAAGACGAAAGTATAAAAGCATTATTTGTTAATATAAATGGAAAAAGACTTACAAGACAAGGATTTTGGAAAATTGTTAAATATTATAAAGAACAAGCACACATTACAAAGGAAATTACTCCTCATGTATTAAGGCATTCTTTTGCAACACATTTATTACAAAATGGAGCTGATTTAAAAGCAATTCAAACAATGCTTGGACATTCTGATATTTCATCAACCCAAGTTTATATGCAATTTCAAGATGAGAATTTAAAAGATATTTATAAAAAATCTCATCCAAGAGCTTAAATTAAATATGTATATTCAAAAGATTAATTCTAACTTAAAGATTTTAGAATTAATCTTTTCTATATTGACACGAATTAGTTTAATGGTATAATTAATTGTAAGTGCTTCCGTAGCTCAGTAGGTAGAGCACATCCATGGTAAGGATGGGGTCACCAGTTCGATTCTGGTCGAAAGCTCCAGTTAAAATAATATTATGTTGATATAATATTAAGTTATCAAATTAGTAATGAAAAAATTATTAATTTGATTGGGCGATTGATAATCGCCCCCTGCTTTAATATTAAAAATAATTAAGGGGTAGTTGTTTTATGTATAATGAAAAATCATTTAAAAATCATATATTTTGGATAAAAGTTAAAAGAGTTTTTTTAATTTTAACTTTTACAATAGCAGGGGCTTTTGGAGGAATGCTAATTAGTGATATTTTGATTACAAATATAGGTTTATTAGATATTATTTATAGGGCACCCATAATAATAATTTCATCTTTGTTAATGTTATCACTAGCATTACTTCTTACAGCAGGAACAGGGAGAATTGTTCAAGATGCATATTGGAAAATGGCTTTACTTAGAAAAGTTATAGTCATTTCAAAAAAATTAGACAATGTTTCTATTGTTGCAAATGACGAATTAGATGAAATGATAGATACTTTAAATGAATTAGAAGAAGCAAAAATAAAATCAATTAGACCTAAAAATATAGAAGAAGGATATTTAAAAGCCAAAAAAGAAAAACAAAAAACTGTATAAAATGAAGAAGTTAAAAGCTTCTTTTTTTGCTAGTATTTTTTAGGAGATTTTATGAAAAGTAAAATTATTATTTTAATACTTATTTTTTATATAATATTTTTTAACTCATATTTATCTTTTGCTCAAAATATTGAGATAGATCAGTCTAATGAAAATTCAGCAGAGGAATCAGATGATTTAGGATTACTATCTGAAGGTGCTGTTTTAATGGAAATGAATACAGGTGAAGTATTATATGAAAAGAATATGAATGAAAGATTGTATCCAGCTAGTATAACTAAAATATTAACTGCAATTTTAGTTTTAGAAAATTGTCCGGATTTAAATACCAAAACTAGAGCAAGTAAAAGAGCAATAGAATCTGTAACTAGTGGATATACTACAGCAGATATAAAAGTTGGTGAATCTTTTACAATTGAGGAATTACTTGAAGTTATGATGTTAAGGTCTGCTAATGAAGCAGCAAATATTTTAGCTGAGTATGTTTCAGGAAGTATAGAAGATTTTAGTATATTAATGAATGAAAAAGCAAAAGAAATAGGAGCTAAAGATTCTAATTTTTTAAATGCTAATGGTATGCATAATGAAAACCATTATTCAACTGCACATGATATGGCAATTATTGAAAAATATTGTATGCAAAATGAAGAATATAGAAGAATTTCTTCATTAACTTCATGTTCTCTACCAAATACTTCATATTATGATGGTGAGCCAAGAGTTTTCAAGAATACTCATGCTTTTTTAATTAAAGATAGTCCATATTATTATGAATATGCTATATCTGGAAAAACAGGTTTTACTACTCCTGCAAAAAATTGTTTAGTAACTTGTGCAAATAAAGATGATTTAGAATTAATTTCAGTTGTTTTACATGCTGAAGGAAGTGTAGATGGAGTAAGTGCGAGATATTCTGATACAAAAAAATTACTAGATTATGGTTATGATAAATTTAAAGCATCTGATTTTATATTACAAGAATCTAATGTTAAAAATGAAAAAGATATTGAAGATAAATCTAGTAAAGCATCTAAAGTAATTTTAAAAACTGAAAATAAAAAATCATCAAAAACACAATCAGGAGATGATGTCCAAAATAAATCAGAAATTTTGGCTATTGCAATATTATTTGGTTTAGCTTTTGTAGCTATCGTTGTAACAATAATTTTTATAATAGTTACTATAAAAGAACGAAGAGAAAAATATAATTTTATTTAATGCAATTAAGATATAGAGTTTTTTTAATTCTATATCTTAATTTTTTTTTAATAATTTTAAAAAGTATTGAAATTTTATTATAATAAGTATAAAATAAAGTGGAAATTTTTAGGAGTGGAGGATATATGAAAGAAGAAAAAAATAAAAAATCTAAAAACACTAAAAACACTAAAAAAGAATTAAAAAAAGAAAATAAAAAAGTAAAAAAGAAAAAGCATAAGAAATTAAAAGCTTTTTTTATGATTTTATTTATTGCTATATTTATAGCTATAATTGTTGTTTCTGCAATTTTTATTGCAAATTTTAAAGTAGCTAAAGATGAATTTAATATAGATGATATTGTTATAGGTGATTCTAATTCTACAATATTAGATTCTGAAGGAAATGTACTTGCAACTTTAAATGGCGAAGAAAAAAGAAAAATAATTTCTTTATCAGATATGGCTGATTATTTACCAAAAGCTTATGTAGCTATAGAAGATGAGCGTTATTATTTACATAGTGGTGTTGATTTTAAAAGAACAGGTGCTGCTATATTAAATTATGTTTTTCATAGAGGTTCAACTTCTTTTGGTGGAAGTACAATTACTCAACAATTAGTTAAAAATGCTACAGATGAAAAAGAAAAAACAATTGATAGGAAATTAAAAGAATGGGCTAGAGCATATAAAGTTGAAGAAGTTTTATCTAAAGATCAAATATTAGAAACATACTTAAATATAATATTTGTTGGCCAAGGTTATTATGGTGTAGAATTAGGTGCTAAATATTATTTTAATAAAAGTGCAAAAGATTTAACTCTTGCTCAGTGTGCTTTTATGGCAGGAATAAATAATTCTCCAGCTAAATATAAACCATTTGATGAAGATCCTACTGGAGAAAATATGAAAAAAATAAAAGATAGAACTAAAACTGTTTTGGCAAAAATGAAAGAACTTAATTATATTAAATCAGAAGAATATACAAATGCTGTTGCAGAAGTTGATAATGGATTAGCTTTTTCTAAAGGAGAAACTCAGGGAAATGTTTATTCATATCATACTGATGCTTTGATTCAACAACTTATAAATGATGTTATGAAGGAAAAGCAAATTTCAAAAGAACTTGCTACAAGTTATGTTTATGGTGGAGGATTAACAATATACAGTACTCAAAATTCTAGAATACAATCAATTTTAGATGAAGAAGCAAAAAGCAGTAATTATACTCGTAAATCTAAATTATATGATGGTGTAAATGCTCAATCAGCTACAGTGGTTATGGATCAAAAAACAGGATATGTTGTTGGATGTTTAGGAGGACTTGGAGAAAAAACTGAATCTAGAGGTTTAAATAGAGCTACACAAACTACTAGACAAACAGGATCATCTTTTAAACCACTATCTGCTGTATTACCAGGACTTCAAGAAAAAATTCTTACTGCTTCAAGCAAGGAATTTGTAGATGAGCCTACAACTTTCCCAGGAAATTATCATCCTAAAAACTATAATTATTATAGAGGAAATATTACAATACGTCAGGCTTTGGAAACATCTCAAAATATACCATTTATAAAAGTTGTTCAAAAACTTACTGTAAAAAAATCAAAAGAGTATTTAGAAAAAATGGGAATATCAACATTAAACGAGTATGATTCTAATTTATCAATGGCTATTGGAGGTTTAAACCAAGGTGTATCTCCACTTGAAATGTGTGCAGCATATGCTACAATAGCAAATGATGGTAAATATAATAGTCCAAAATTTTATTCTAAAGTTGAAGATTCAAAAGGAAATGTTGTTTTAGAGAAAAAACCAGAAAATACAAAAGTTTTTGATGAAAATGTTGATTATGTTGGAAAAACTCTTATTCAAGAGCCAGTAAAAGGAGCTTCAGGTACAGCAACATATTGTGCTATACCAGGAATTGATACAGCTGCTAAAACTGGTACAACAAATAGTAATAATGATAAATGGCTATGTGGATTTACTCCATATTATACTGCTGCTACTTGGTATGGATATGATAAAAAAGAAGAAGTTTCAGGATCTACAAATGTTGCAGGACGTTTTTGGGCAGCTGCAATGAAAAAAATTCATCAAGGATTAGAACCAAAAACATTCACTCAACCAAGTGGTGTTGTTAGTGCATTAGTTTGTAGAGAAACTGGTTTGTGTGCATCTCAATCATGTTCAGATGTATATACAGAAAAATTTGTAGTTGGAACTGTACCAGGAGTTTGTAATGGTCACGTTGTAGCACCACAGGTACCTGTTGTAGAAGAAACACCTGTTACAGAACCAGAAAATCAAAATCAAGTTTCAGAGGAAGAAGCTAGAAAGCAAGCAGAACAAGAAGCTGAAGCTAGAAAACAAGCTGAACAAGAAGCTGAAGCAAAAAGAAAAGCAGAGGAAGAAGCCCAAAAACCAGCAGAAGTACAACCAACTGTACCTCAACAAGATAATAATGATGATGAAAATTCAAATAATGATCAAAATCTAGTAGGAGGTACAAATGATAAGCCACCAGCTGAAAGTCAAAATACAACTCCTCAAAATCAAGCAAATAGTGGAGCTTCAAATAATAACACAACTCCAGTTGTTGGAACTAGTGATAAAACACCAGAAGAAACACAAAGTCAAACTGAGGTTCCTGCTTCAACTAATACGGTTAATCCATAAATATTTCGCGGATCTATTATAGATCCGCAGCTCTTTTATAATTAGAAAGGATATTAAATGGCAAAAAAAAGTATTGCAAAAAATTACGCATATAATTTAATATATCAAGTATTAACTTTAATTTTACCTTTAATTACAACTCCTTATATTTCAAGAGTTTTAGGAGGAGAGGGAATAGGTATATATGGTTATACTTATTCTATAGCATCATATTTTATTTTATTTGGTTCATTAGGTGTTGCATTATATGGTCAAAGAGAAATTGCTTATGCTCAAGAAAATGTAGAAAAAAGAATGAAAACATTTGTTGAAATAATTATTTTTAGATTTATTACTATGTTTATAGCAACCTTAGTTTACATATTCTTTTTTACATTAAATGGTGAATATGCAATATATTATAGGATATTAGCCTTTGAACTTTTGGCAGCAGCAGTAGATATAAGTTGGTTTTTTCAAGGTTTAGAAGAATTCAAAAAAACAGTTATTCGAAATATTGCAGTTAGATTAATAAGTGTAACTTTAATTTTTGTATTTGTAAATAATAAACAAGATTTAGTAAAATTTGTTTGGATATATTCATTAGCTGATTTTATTGGAAATTTATCATTATGGATATATTTACCAAAATATTTTAAAGGTCAAAAAATAAAAAATATTACATTTTATAAACATATAGTTCCAATATTTTTACTATTTATTCCACAAATATCAAATCAAATTTATAATAATTTAGATAAAACGATGATAGGAAAAATAATATCAGATAAAACTGAAGTTGGATATTATGAACAAGCACAGAAAGTTATTAGATTACTAATTACAGTTGTAACATCTCTTGGTGTTGTAATGATTCCTAAAATGGCTAGTACATTTGCTAGTGGAGATAAAGAAAAGGTAAAAAATTATTTAAAACAATCTTTTAATTTTGTATTCTTTTTATCTTTTCCACTTATTTTTGGAATAATTAGTATTTCTAAAGAATTTGTACCAATTTTTTTCGGAAAAGGGTATGATAAAGCTGTTATTTTAATTAATATAATAAGTCCAATTATTTTGCTTATAGGTATAGCAAATGTAATTGGAACTCAATATTTACTTCCAACTAAAAAACAGAAGGAATATACTTTTTCAGTTACAATAGGATTGATTGCAAATTTCTTTTTAAATTTAGTTTTGATTAATTTATGGGATTCTGTTGGAGCATCTATTGCTACAGTTGTATCACAATTAATTGTTGATTTACTTCAAATAAGAAATATAAAAAACGAAGTAAGTTTTATTCAATTATTAAAATTAAGTACAAAATATTTTATATCAGGAATAATAATGTTTATTGCTTGTAGCATAGTAAAAATTTTTATTGTAAATGATATAGTATTGTCAATGATAGTTCAAATAATGGTAGGAGTGATAGTTTATTTTGGAATGTTATTTATATTAAAAGATAAATTCTTATTTATGTTTTTAAATAGAGGTAAAGAAATTGTTAAAAGTAAATTAAAAAGATAATTTTTAAGTTTATTTTAAGTTATTATAAATATACTATATTTAATCTAGATTAAATTATAATTTTTTAAACTTTTTATAAGTTTATTTCCTTAAAAATCCCCATTTTATAATTTAATCTAGATTTTTTTATTAACAAAATAATTTTTATCACATAAAATAGATTAAGAGGTGGGAATATGTGTGATAATGAAAATTATTCGTGTTTAGTGGGGATATTACTTGCAATTCTTTTGGGTTTTTTAATAGGATTGTTAGTTTTTTTAGGGATATTAACAAATTTGACTGTTGGATTAATAGTAGCAATTGTATCAGCTTTTGTAATATCTATAGCTTTTTTTGTTACTATTGTTTTATCAATGTATTGTGAATGTGTTAGAAGATATAGTTGCCAAATATTAATTGGAATAATTGGTACAATATTATTTGCAACTATTGCACTTAGCATTACTTTAGGTGCAAATATAGGTTCAGCAATTTTAGTAGGTTTAGTTGTGTTCTTTCTTACATATTTAATTATAAAATTCTTAAAATTACTTAGTTGTATTATAAGAATGAATTGTAATAATAATTCTATAAATTTAACTAGTTTAGATACAACATTGAATATTGGTAATTCATTAAATAATGAGATTACATCTTCAGATATTATCAATAATACAACAATAAATAACAATAGCAATAATAACAATAGTGATAGTAATAATAATTCTAATAGCTTCAATTATGGTATGAATAATCTTAATAATAACAGTAATATAAATACTATAAATAATTTAAATAGCAGAAGACAAAATTGTTGTAATTATAATAGAAATCTATAGTAATTTAAAATTTATTAATAATCAGTTTATTTAAAGGGTGATGAGCAATCGCCCTTTATTTTATTCAGTAGGAAAGGTTCTTAAGTAGCTAGGCTTAATAAAGCATTGAACATAATTTTTGTCAAAATTGGTACACGAACAATTGAACGTGGATTTTGCAATATCTTTTAACAGTTTGACATAATAAAAGGACCACTATTGTTCTGCAAATTTTCCTAATACTATTAATTTTTTATTAATATAATTGAAAAAAATAATAGAATATATTAAAATCAATTTGTAAATTTAGTAAAGGATAGGAAAAATGAAAATAAAAAGAATATTTTTAATTATATTAGTAATTGTTATTTTTGTTATAGTAATTAACGGAATTAAAAATTTTAATAATTCAATTGAAGAGAATATTAAAATTGAAGATGAAAATGTTGAATATAGTGAAAATGAACAAATAGAAGAAGGTAAAACAAAAGATATTATATCAGGTGAACGGAACTTTAGTTTCGTTTAATATAGAAAAATTAGATACTGGATATTGGAATAAAATAGATGAAGTTCTTGTAAAAAATGAAGAAATGGTAAAAGAAGATCAAAAATTATTAAAAACTTCTAATTCTGAAGCAAATGGTGAAATATATTCAACAATTGCAGGAAGATTTTATGTTCAAGAAGAAAACGGCAATAATTCTTATTATATTTACGATTTAGATAATGTAGGAATTGAAATTGATGTAGATGAAGAAGAAAGCGTTAAGTTAAAAATTGGTCAAAAAGTAAATGTTAAATTTACAGGTAGTAGCGAAACAATTGAAGGTAAGGTTTTCTATATACAAAAAATACCTAATAAAGGAAATATTAAAGTAAAAGTAAAAATAGAATATAATGATAAGTATAAATTTGGTACTAATGCAAAAATTGAAATTTTAACAAATGAAGAACCAGATACTTCAGTTAAAGAATACGATTTAATAAATACAGTTCATAGAATTGGAAAAACTAAAATTATATTAAAAAATCAGCCAGATATTACAGATTCAATTCAAGATTATTTAAGTCAAATGGGAAATGAATTAAATTTAGGTGATTTAGATTTAGAAAATTTAGATAATTTAGATCAATTTGGAGATTTATTACCAGGTGAAGATGGTGAGAATAGTTTAGAGCCTGATGGAGAGCAAGAATTTGATGTAGAAGAATTATCAGAATATTATAGTAATTTATGGAATGATTATTGGAAAGAATATTGGAAATCATATTATGAGGAATATCAAACTTTTCAAGTTGTAGAACCAGATGGTATAATTGGTGATGAAAATAAAGATGATAGTAAAAATATAGATAAAGATTTAAATAATAAAGAAAAAGAATAAAATCAAATTTTTTAAGGAGAATCAAAATGAAAAAACATTTAAAAACAATTATAGTTGTTTTACTTATTATAGGATTAATAGTATTTGCTATTTATCATGTTATAAAAGGAAAAATAGATGAGGTTGGAAATTTAGCGTCATCTTATGCTGATTTATCATTTGCAAGTTATACAGTAAAAAGAGATAATGTATCTTCTTATTTAAGGTCAACAGGAACTATAAATTCTTTTAATATAGAAAAATTAGAAATAGGTCCATCAGAAACAATTACTCAAATATTAGTTTCTGAAGGTCAGAAAGTAGAGGCAAAACAAGATATATTAAAAGTTAAAAGTGATGACGGAAAAATTAAAACAATAAAATCATCAATTTCTGGAATGTTCTTTTGTGTTGAATCTGAAGCTGGAGGAACTAGCTATTGTATATATAATTTAGATGATATAGGTGTTAAAGTAGCTCTTTCAGAAAAAGATATTACATCTGTTAGTGTGGGTCAAAAGGCAAAAGTAAACATAACTGCATTAAATAAAGAATTTGATGGTGAAGTAAGTTATGTATCTAGCCTTCCACAAAATGATAAGTTTATAGTAAAAATCAAAATAAATTATACTGATGAAGTAAAATTTGGATATACAACTACAACTAGTATTTTAACAATGGAAAAATTAAATACAATAGTTATACCTTATGATTACGTAAAAATGACTGATGATGGTAGATATTATGTTTTTAAAGAAGACGTTAAACAAAGCTTATATGAATTAGCTTGGGGAGAAGATGCACCTGAAGAATTACGTACATATATTGATGTAGGAACTGTTACATCAAAAAATGTAGAAGTTGTTGGAGGATTAGAAGAAGGAGAAAAAATAATTACATATAATTGGTAATTATTTATATAAAATTATGATTAAATTAGAAAATATTGTAAAAGAATATGTTTTATCAAAAGATAATAGTATAGTAGCACTTAATAATGTTTCTTTAGAAATAGAAGAAGGCGAATTTGTTGCAATTGTTGGAAAATCTGGTTCTGGTAAATCAACTTTATTAAATATTATGTCTTGTTTAGATAAGGAAATAAAAGGTAAATATATTTTAGATGGAATTGATATTAGTAAGAAAAAATCAAAGGAGCTTGCTAAAATTAGAAATAAATATTTTGGATTTATTTTTCAAAATTTTAATCTTTTGCAAAAGTTAACTGCTTATGAAAATATAGAGATTCCTCTTATATATAAAAGAGTTCCAAGAAGAAATAGAAAAAAACTTATAGAAGAGTATGCAAAAAAAGTTGGAATAGATCAAAGATTAAAACATAAACCAAATGAATTATCAGGAGGTCAACAACAAAGAGTTGCTATTGCTAGAGCTTTAGTTACAAATCCTAAAATAATTATGGCAGATGAACCTACTGGTGCACTAGATGAAGCAACAGGAATACAAATTATGAATTTATTAGAAGAATTAAATAAAGAAGGAAAAACAGTTTTACTAATTACTCATGATATGGATCTTGCAAAAAGAGCTAAAAGAAAAATTGTAATATCAGATGGAAAAATAATATCAGATACAAAGGTAGGTGAGAAATAGCATATGATTTATGAATCAATTAAGATGGTATTTAAAGTTTTCAAAACAAATAAAATGAGAACTTTTTTAACAATGTTAGGAATTATAATTGGAATATTTTCAATAACAATTATTTTTGCTATTTCTTCAGCTACAAAAGAAAGTATTAATAAACAATTAGATTCTTTAGATTTTTCGCTAATTGAAGTTCAAATTTGGGGAACTTATGTAGATGATAAACAAATTATTAATATACCAAGTTATGAAATTGCTAGTTTAAAAGATGAAGATAGTATAGAAGCTGTTCTTGAAAATAAAAATTATGATTTTATGGAGATGAATAAATTATATAAAAATAAAGAAGACAATTATGATATTCCAACTTGTACAGGTGTAAATTATGAATTTTTAAATAAATTAAATTTAGATAGTGGTAGAAAATTTACAAAAATGGATGAGGAAAATAGAATGCCATTTTGTATAATTCAAAATAGTGTAGCAGAGCAACTTTTAGGAAAATCTGATGATATATTAGGACAGACAATAAAAATTAATAACTATGATTTTGAAATAATAGGAACATTTGAAGAACCTGTTCAATCAATGGTATCTTATAGTTCTTCAACTATTTATGTTTTAAATTCATTTGCAAAAGATTATTTTAAAGAATCAGATAATCAAGGAATGGGATTATCTTTTAATGTTAAACCAGTCTCAAATGAGCGAAGAAAAGAAGCAGAAGAGGCTATTAGGAATAGATTATTAGAATATATGGATTCAGAAGAATTTTACATATCAAGTGATTTTTCAACTGCCTTTGCTCAAGAGCAAGATACAATTATAGGAATAATTGAACTAGTATTTGCAGGAATAGCAGGCCTATCTTTAGTGGTAGGAGGTATTGGAATAATGAATATCATGCTAGTTTCTGTAAATGAAAGAATAAAAGAAATAGGAATTAGAATGGCACTTGGTGCAAACAGTGGTAATATTAAAATGCAATTTTTAATAGAAGGTGTAATGTTAACATTAATATCTGGAATAATAGGAATGTTATTTGCAAGTGGAGCAATTTCTTTAGCCAATTCTATTATTCAATCTAACGAAGAATTTAGAGAGTTTGGATTTTCTTTAGGAATAAACATAAATGTAATGATAAAAACAGTATTATTCTGTGGTGTTATAGGAATAATTTTTGGTTTATATCCAGCAAAAAAAGCTTCAGAATTAAATCCAATAGATGCCTTAAGGTATGAATAATTATATTAGTTTTAATAAATAAAATATAAAAAATAGTTAAAATTGTAGATTTTTGTAAAAATGTATGGTAAAATTTAAAAGATAAGCAAATTATTTAAGGGGAATTGTTTATGAATTTTAAAGAAGAGTTAAAAAAATATGCAAAAATTATGGATGCAGAAATCGACAAAAAAGTTATAAGAGATGATGTTATAGAAAAAAAATTAAATAAATCAGTTGAATATAGCTTAATGGCTGGAGGTAAAAGATTAAGGCCTATTTTAATGATTGCAACATATGAATTGTTTAAAAATGATTATGAAAAAGTATTTCCTTTTGCAATTTCAATGGAAATGATACATAATTTTTCTTTAATACACGATGATTTACCTGCAATAGATGATGACGACTTTAGACATGGAAAACCTACAAATCATAAGGAATTTGGTGAAGCTACAGCAATTTTAGCTGGTGATATGCTTCTTAATAAAGCATATGTTCTTTTAGGAGAAGAACTATTAAAAAATAATGGAGATACAAATTTAAAAATTAGAGCTTTTAATGAGTTAACACATGGTGTAGATAGAATGATAATTGGAGAATATGTAGATACAGAATTTGAAGGTCAAAAAATTTCTGATGATTATTTAGAATATATGCACAAAAATAAAACGGGAGCTTTAATAAAAGCATCTATTAGAATAGGTGCAATTTTAGCAGGAGCTTCAGAAGAGGATTTAGAAAATCTCACACAATACGGAGAAAATATAGGTTTAGCTTTTCAAATAAAAGATGATATTTTAGATATAGTTGGAGACGAAAAAGTTCTAGGAAAACCGGTTGGAAATGATATACAAAAACATAAAAGTACATTTGTAACAAAATATGGATTAGAAGAAGCAACTAATAGATTAGAAAATGTTACAAAAGAAGCAATAGAAATAATAAATAAATATCCAAATGGTGAATTTTTGAAAGAATTAGCTATATACATAAAAGATAGGAAAAAGTAATTTTTTTTAAATAATAAAAATAAAAAAGGTAGTAAATTAAAAAAATTTTTTTAATTTACTACCTTTTTTTAGAAAATTTTATTATATTTTTTATTTTAAAAATTTGAATTTTTTTGATTAATAAACCACTTGAAAATATTGACTCTACTAAGTTAGCGGATATAAATTTAAGTAGTCATTTTGACGAAAAATCGTGTTAAGGAGTAGAGTATTATGAAAAAAGTACAAATCAATGATGCCATAGATGAATGGCTATTATACAAAAGATGTGAAATAAAAGAATCAACTTATAGATTGTATAAGTATAAATGTGAAAAATATCTTAAGGTGTATTTTGCAAATAAGTACTTATCATATTTTCAATACTTTGATTTAAACTTATATAAAAATGATTTATTAAATGATAACTTAAGTAGTAAAACAATAAAAGATATTTTATCATTATTATTAACAATATTAAGATATGCAGAAAGAAAATATGATATGAATTTTAAGTTAGATTTAGTAAGCAAACCAAAAACACATAAGAAGGAAATAAAAATACTAACAGAATATGAACAAAAAAAGTTGAAAAACTATTGTATAGAATCCACAGAATTAAGGGAAATTGGTATATTAATTTGTTTATATGGTGGTTTAAGAATTGGAGAAGTTTGTGGCCTTAAATGGGAAGATGTAGATATTGTAAAAAGGGTAATTTACATAAAAAGGACAATTCAAAGAGTTTATCTAGGAAAAAAGAATACAAAAATTTTAATAGGAACGCCAAAAACTGAAAATTCTATAAGAAAGATTCCAATGGCCAATATAATTTATGAAAAGCTAAGAACCATAAAAGCAAAATCATGTGAAAAAGCATATTTATTAACGGGCAGTACAGAAAAATTTATTGAACCTAGAAACTTTCAATATTGGTTCATAAGAGATCTAAAAAAATGTAATATAGAAAAATATAACTTTCATGCATTAAGACATACATTTGCAACAAATTGTATAAAAGTAGGTATGGATGTGAAATCTCTAAGTGAAATTTTAGGACATTCAGATGTAAGTATAACTTTAAATAGATATGTGCATTCTTCGGATAAACTTAAGAAAAAATTTATAAATAAGTTATGATTTAATAAAAGAAAAGGAAATGTTATTAAATAGCATTTCCTTTTAATTAATTATCAAATTTTTTTATAATATTAAATTTTCATTGTTTAATTTATAAATTTTTTTTAATATTTAAAACCTAAAAATGAATAAAACTTAGTTATACCATAGGTTTTAACGACTAACTAAAAATCGTTAAATTAAATATTTTATGATTAACTAGTGTATATTTTACTATAATTATTCTAAAAATTCAATACTAAATTAGAAAAAAATGTTAAATTAACATAAATTCTTTAATAATATATATAGTAAAACCCAAGAAAATACATAATTATTCTTTAACTATATTAAATTAACTTGTTACATTTTTCGTAAATTATTTAAATATACGAAAAATATGGTAGGTAATGTATGCCAAAAGATAAGAAAATAGGCTATTGTACAACAACTTTTAAAATAAGACTTTATATAAATCATACAGATTTTTTGAAGAAAACTCAAAACATATATAACGAAGCAATATTAGAATACTACAAATTATTGTTAGATAATCTAGATTTTTTAAACTTAAGTAATCAGT
>CANRGN010000005.1 GCA_947630235.1 uncultured Clostridia bacterium | reverse complement strand
TAAAATTTATTAAGGAGGTTAAAATGTCTAGTTTGTTATTAAAAAATGGAATGGTAATTGATTATGCTACAAAAACTAATGAGATTTTAGATATTTATATTGAAAATGATAAAATTTGTAAAATACAAAAAGATTTAAATATTAATGCTGATAGAATAATTGACTGTAAAGGGTTATATATTATGCCTGGAATGATAGATATGCATTGTCATTTAAGAGAGCCAGGTGGAGAACATAAAGAAACTATAGAAACAGGTTCAAAAAGCGCTGTTAAGGGTGGATTTACAACTATTTGTCCTATGCCAAATACTAATCCTACTCCTGATAGCGCTATTGTTTTGAAAAAAATAATAGATGAAGCTAAAAGAGTTAATTTATGTAATGTTCTACCTTTTTCTAGTGTAACTAAAGGTGAAAAAGGTGAAGAATTGGTTGATTTTAAATCTCAATTAGAAGCAGGAGCAATTGCTTTTTCAGATGATGGAGTTCCAGTTAAAGATTCTAGAATGATTAGAGAAGCAATGTTTAAAGCAAATGAAGTTGGAAGCTTTATATCAGAACATTGTGAAGAAAAATCAGTTTCAAGTGGAGCTATAAATGCTGGACCTATTGCTGAAAAATTAGGAGTAGAAGGCGTTTTACCAGAAGCAGAACAAATAATGGCTGGAAGAGATACTATTATCGCAGAAACAAATAATCTTCATACACATATTTGCCATATAAGCACAGAAACAACAGTAAATGTAATAAGATCAGCTAAACAAAGAGGAGTAAAAGTAACATGTGAAACTTGTCCACATTATTATAGTTTTACTGTTGAAGAGGTTTTAAAATCTGGAGTAAATGCTAAAATGAATCCTCCTTTAAGAGAAGAAAAAGATAAAATGGCAATTATAAAAGGGCTTCAAGATGGAACAATAGATGCAATAATAACAGATCATGCACCACATACTGCTGAAGAAAAAGGAGTAGGTTTAGCTAAAGCACCAAATGGAATAATAGGATTTGAAACAGCTTTACCAGCAACTATTACAAATTTAGTTGCTCCAGGATATATTGATTATTTAGATATGGTTAAACTTATGTCATATAATCCATCAAAACTTTTAAAACTTGAAAAAGGCGAAATATCAGAAGGTAAAATTGCAGATTTAACAATTTTTGATCCAAATAAAAAATATGTTTATACAGAAGATATGATTGTATCTAAATCACATAATACACCATGGATAGGAAAAGAATTACAAGGCGAAGTTGAATATACTGTTGTTGGTGGAAGAATAGTTTATGAAAACAAATAAGGAGGAGAGTATGAAAAAGGCTATAGATTTTTTAATTGATAAAATAAAAGAAACAAATAATCCTACAGTTATTGGCGTAGATACTAGATATGATATGGTTCCAACCATTGTAAAAAACAAGTATAAAACAGATATAAACGGAATGTGTAGTGCAATGCTTGAATATAGTAAAGCTTTAATAGATGAAACTTTTGATATTATTCCAGCAGTAAAGCTTCAGAGTGCATATTTTGAAATGTATGGTATTGAAGGAATAAAGGTATTAAAAACTATGATAGATTATTGTAAGCAAAAAGGTATGGTAGTTATGGTGGATGCCAAAAGAGGTGATATAGGTTCAACTTCAAAGGGATATTCAAATGCTTATTTAGGTAAAAATATTATAGATGGAAAAAATCAATCAATATTTGATGTAGATTTCTTAACAGTAAATCCATATATGGGTTCAGATTGTGTAATGCCATTTGTGGAAGATTGTATAGAATATAATAAAGGTATATTTATTCTAGTAAAAACATCTAATAAATCTTCAGGAGATATACAAGATTTAAAAACAGAAGATGGAGAAGAAATTTATAAAAAAGTTGGAAAACTAGTTGAAAAATGGGGAGAAGAATGTAGAGGAGAATATGGATATAGTTCAGTATCTGCAGTTGTTGGTGCAACATATCCGAAACAATTAAAAGAGCTAAGAGAATTAATGCCACATACATATTTTTTAATTCCAGGATATGGTGCTCAAGGAGGAAAGGCAGAAGATATAGCATTAGGCTTTGATAGTAATGGCTTGGGTGGTATAGTTAATGCAACTAGAAGTTTAATGTGTGCATATAAATCAGATTTGTGGAAGGATAATTTTTCTGAAGAGGATTATGCAAAAGCAACAAGAGCAGAAGCTATTAGAATGAGAGATGAATTAAATAATTGTATTAAAATAAAATAATAAAAATTGACTCAGGCAGATGAAGGTTAGGCATTGTAGCACAATAACTTTCATTTGTCTGATTTCTTTTTTGTAAGTTTTTAAAAAAGTGATTGAAAAAATAAATCTAATGATATATAATTAACTAGATTATTAACAGAAGAAAGAGGTAAAAAATGAGTGATAAAGCAAAAAATATTTTAGAATGGGTTTATTGCATAGTAATAGCTTTTTTATTAGCATTACTTTTTAGATATTTTATTGCTACACCTACAATTGTTAAACAAAGATCAATGTTTCCAACATTAAAGGAAGAACAAAGATTAGTTTTAAATAGAACTTTTAGAATAACTAAAAAAATGCCAGAAGTTGGCGATATAGTTACTTTTGAAGCTCCATCAACTTCAAAAAGTTTATATACCCCAGAAACAGTAGATCAAAGCAATCCTATTGCCATTTATGATGAAGTTAAAGGTCCTGTTTCAAAATTTTTATATTATATTCTAGAAGTTACCAAGACAAGTTATATAAAAAGAGTTATAGCTACTGAAGGTCAACATGTAGAAATAAAAGATAATTCAGTATATATAAATGGAGAAATCTTAGATGAATCTGGATATTTACAAGAAGATACATTTACAGAATCAAATGTATTTAATGATTTTATTGTTCCGAAAGGATATGTTTTCTGTATGGGGGATAATAGAAGAAGAAGTACAGATTGTAGGGTTTTTGGATGTATACCAATTGATAGACTTGAAGGTACAGTAGTTTATAGATTTTGGCCAATGAATGTTTGGGGAAAAATCGAATAGAGGAATTTAGTAGTGAGTTTTGAAAATATTATTGGAAATAATAAAATAAAAAAATATTTTGATAATTGTATTAAAGAACGAAATTTTTTACATAGTTATTTGTTTCTAGGGAAAGATGGGATAGGTAAATTAATTTTTGCTAAAGAATTTGCTAAATACATTCTTTGCTTAAATAATAAAGATACAGATTGTAATTGTAAATCTTGTTTATGTTTTGAAAGCAATAATCATCCCGACTTTTTTGTTCTAAATGAACAAGGTGAAACAATAAAAGTTGAACAAATAAGAAGTGTTATAGATAAAATTATTGAAAAACCTATTATATCTGAAAAAAAGGTATATATTATAAACGATTGTGATAAAATGACAAAAGAAGCTCAAAATTGTTTATTAAAAACTTTAGAGGAACCACCAGAATTTGTTATAATTATACTTATTTCTTCAAATGAAAACTTAATATTAAATACTATAAAATCTAGATGTACTAGTATAAAATTTAATAATATAGATAAATTAGAATTAAAAAAATATATAAATGAAAATTTAGAATATGAAGAATTAACTGAAAATTTATTAAATTTTTTTGATGGTAGCATAGGAAAAGCTATAAATTCACAAGAGAAAAAAGAAAAATTTTTACAAATTGAAGATGTTATAAGAAATATAAAACAAAAAGATTTTATAGATTTTTTTGATCAGGCAAAAATAATATATGATAAAGAAAATGTACTAGAATTTTTAGATTATATTATTGTTTGTTTGTATCAAGAAGCAAAATCTGATAGAAAATTTATAAATTGTATATCATATGTTAATGAAAGTATAAATAGATTGAAATCAAATTCATATTTAGATATGAATTTAGATATTTTGCTTTTTAAAATATGGGAGGAAGTTAATGAAAATAGTAACAGGCGTTAGATTTAAAAAAGTAGGAAAAATATATTTTTTTGATCCAGGCGATTTAGAATTAGAAAAAGATATGAAAGTTATAGTAGATACTGCTATGGGAGAGGAATATGGGGTAGTAGCTATTCCAAAAAAAGAAATTGATGAAAATGAGATTACAGATATTTTTAAAAAAGTAATAAGAATTGCAACAGAAAAAGATGAAAAAATTAGAGAAGAATTTAAATCTAAAGAAGCAAATGCTTTAAAAATTTGTGAAGAAAAAGTTGCTAAGCATAATTTGCCGATGAAGTTAATAGATGTAGAATATAAATATGATGGTTCAAAATTGATTTTTTATTTTACAGCAGATGGTAGAATTGATTTTAGAGAATTAGTTAAAGATTTAGCTGCAGTATTTAGAACTAGAATTGAACTTAGACAAATTGGTGTTAGAGATGAAGTGCGTAGAATGGGCGGAAATGGAATGTGTGGAAGACAATTATGTTGTTGTTCTTTCTTAGGAAATTTCGAAACTGTATCTATTAAAATGGCAAAAGAACAAAACTTATCACTAAATCCATCAAAAATTTCTGGAATGTGTGGAAGACTTATGTGTTGCTTAAAATATGAAGAAGATGTTTATACAGAAAAATTAAAAAGAATACCAGGCATAGGTTCTATTGTAAAAACAGCAGAAGGTACTGGAGAGGTTACTTCAATAGAAACTTTAAAGGAAACTGTTAGAGTTAAATATAAAGATGGTGATGAAGTTTATTTTAAAAAACATCAATTAAATGATGTTGTAGTTATAAAAGCATCAGAAAATAACGAAGAAATAGTAACAGATTCAGAAGAAGATCTAAAAGAATTACAAAAATTAGAAAATCTAGATAAATTAGATAGTAAGAATAATCCTGAAGGAGATATATAATGAGTATACTTATAAAAAAAGCTTATATTCTTGATATGGTTGGTAAGGAACCTAATATTAAAATAGGCGATATATTTATTAGAAATAATATAATAGAAAAAATAAGTGAAAACATAGTATGTGATGCTGATGATGTAATTGATGCTACAGGAAATCTTATAATGCCAGGTCTAGTTAATACTCATACTCACTTACCAATGAGTATTTTTAAGGGCTATAAAGATGATAGATCATTAATGGATTGGTTAAATAATTCTATTTTTCCTGTTGAAGCTAAATTAGAAAGTGATGATTTTTATTTTAATTCTTGTTTATCTATTTTAGAAATGATAAAATCAGGTACTACTACTTGTAATGATATGTATTTTGGAACTGAAAAAATAATAGAAGCAATTGAAAAAATTGGTATTAGAGCTAATGTTTCGTGGTGTATAACAGATGATTCAATAAATGATAAAATAGAAAAAACAAGAGAATATTTTAAAAAATATAATGTAGCTGATTCAAGAATAAAAGTATTAGTATCTTTTCATGCTCCATATACTTGCAATCCTAAAACTATAGAATTATGTGTTAATTTAGCTAAGGAATTAAATACTTATATACATGTTCATTTAGCAGAAACTTTAGATGAAGAAAATATAATAAAAGAAGGATACGGAAAATCGCCTACTGAATATTTGAATGATTTAAATGTTTTTGATGTAAAAACAATTTTAGCACATGGAATATATTTATCTGAAAAAGATATAGATATTTTAAAAAATAAAGATATAGGTATTTCTCATAATCCAATAAGTAATTGTAAATTATCATCAGGAATTTGTGATGTAACAAAATTGCATAAAAATAATATAAAAGTTGGAATAGGAACAGATGGCAGTGGTAGTACAACAACATTAGATATGTTTGAAGAAATGAAATGTACTGCATATTTGCAAAAAGTTAATACTTTAAATCCTGTTGCAATAAAAGCTTATGATGTTTTAAAAATGGCTACAATTGAAGGAGCAAAAGTATTAGGATTAGATAAAGAAATAGGAACTATTGAAATTGGGAAAAAAGCTGATTTAATTATTTTAGATTTAAATAAAACACACTTATTTCCTTTAAATGATATAGTAACTAATATAGTTTATTCTGCAAATGGAGCTGATGTAAGAACAGTTATAATTGATGGTAATATTATTATGAAGGATAGAAAAATATATAGTATTGATGAACAAGAATTATATAAAAAAGTAGATAATATTTGCAAAAGATTATTATAAAAATAGAAAAAAATAATTTAATATATATAGTTCCACTGAAAGGAGGCGAAATATATGGCATACAAAATTACTGATAAATGTATTTCATGCGGAGCTTGTGCTGGAGCTTGTCCTACCACATGTATAGCACCTGGAGATGAAAAATATGTAATAGATCCAGAAAAATGCATAAGCTGTGGTACATGTTTAGGTGTTTGCCCAGTAGAAGCACCAGAAGCAGAATAATTTATTTAGATTGGCGTGTTATTATTTATTTACATATAAATAACATGCCTTTTTTTATTCAGTAGGAAATTTATCTGTAGATAGACCTAAGTAAAAGCATTCTTTTGGTATATGTATAATTATTATTTAGTCAAAAATTATTGTATGTTAATATTGTAAATATAATTAAATTAGAATTAAAAAATAATAGATTTTATTACAAAAATATTACAAAAAAATTACAGAAATGTTCCTATATACATTGACTTTTTTTGTAAAAAATAATAATATAATAAAGTATAAAAATAACGGAATGTGTGTGTTTAAGTTTAAGGAGGATATTATGGGAGAAGTTATTGTTATAACATCTGGAAAAGGTGGAGTAGGAAAGACAACAACAACAGCTAATTTAGGCTCTGCTCTAGCTTTAGCTGGAAAAAAAGTAGCTTTAGTTGATACAGATATTGGGCTTAGAAATTTAGATGTTGTAATGGGATTAGAAAATAGAATTGTATATGATTTAGTAGATGTAATAGAAGGAAAATGTAAATTAAGGCAAGCTCTTATCAAAGACAAAAGATTTAAAGAATTATTTTTACTTCCAGCTGCTCAAACTAAAGATAAAACATCTATAAATGAAGAGCAAATGAAAGGATTAACAGAAAAATTAAAAGAAGAGTTTGATTACATATTAATTGATTGTCCTGCTGGTATTGAACAAGGTTTTAAAAATGCTATTGCAGGAGCTAATAGGGCATTAGTTGTTACAACTGCTGAAATATCTGCAATTAGAGATGCTGATAGAATTATAGGATTGTTAGAGGCTTCAGATATAAAAAATCCTGAACTAATTGTAAATAGATTAAGACCATCAATGGTAAAAAGAGGAGAAATGATGGATGTTGATGATATAGTAGATTTATTATCAATAGATTTAATTGGTGTAGTTCCTGATGATGAGTATATTATTACGCAAACCAATAAAGGAGAACCTGTTATTTCAAACAAAAGAGCTCCTTCTGGAAAAGCCTATTTAGAAATTTCTAGAAGAATTTTGGGAGAAAATATAGAAGTTACGGTACCAGGAAGGGAGAAAGGGCTTTTTGCAAGATTAAAAAGCTTATTTAGTAGAGCATAATAATTTAGGGAGGAGTAAAAATGTTTGAGAATATAGGTAGATTTTTCAGAAAAATGGGAAAGCCTGAGCCAAAAGAATTAGATGCTGGTTATAAAGATTCTAAGGAAATGGCAAAAGAAAGATTACATATGGTTCTTATGCAAGATAGAGCAAATGTATCTGCAGACTTTTTAGAACTTATGAAACAAGAAATCATAGATGTAATAAAAAAATATATTGAGATAGATGAAGAAAAAATTGATGTAAGATTAACTACAAATACAAATGATGATGGCAGTATTGGAACTCCTTCACTTTATGCTAATATACCAATTTTAAATATAAGAAATGATATGAAGGTAGAAAATTATAAATTTGCACTTCAAAATGATGGATCAATTATAGCTCAAAAAATAGAAGAGCCAAAAGAAATAGAACCCAAGATAGAGCTAGATATAGATGATATAAATAATCAAGAAAATAAAAATTTAAATGATGATAATAATATAAACCAAAATATAATTGATGTAAATGATGAAAATAATATTTCTAAAATAGAAGCTGGAGATCAAGAAAAGATTTCTAAAATAGATGAAAATAAATCAGAAAATATTATTGAATATGATATAGTAGAAAAAAATGAATCAGTAAATGTTGCTAATGAGAAAAGCTCAGATGTGAATGAAACTGATTTAGAAATAAATGAAACTAAAGAAAATGTTGAAAAAGAAAATAACGAAGAAATTAATAAAGAAAACTTAGAAGTAGTAAGCAAAAATGAAATAATTAAAGAAATAAATCCTGCAATAGAAAAATCAGAAGTAAAAGATAATTCAAAAGAAACATTAAATGAAGTTGAAAATCAAATAGATAAAAATGAAGAAGAAAAAAAAGAAGAAATAAATAAAGAACCAGTAGTAAGTCTTAAGAAAAGTGCAAAAAGAGGTCGTCCAAAGAAAAAAGATAGAGGTGCTGAAAGGAAAAATAAAAAAGCATTAAAAAAAGAGAAAAATATAGTAAGTGAAGAAGATGATGATGAAGATGATGATGTTACTTTTGATGATTTATTAAAAGCAGCAGAGGAGGAAGACAAAAAAATAGCTGAACAAGAGAAAAAAAGAGGTTAAATAATGAAAAATAAAAAATTAAAAAATACAGAGTGGGCAGTTTTAGTAGTAAGTTTATTTTTATTTGCTATAGGACTAGTGGCATTATTTTCGGCAACTCAAAGCTCTGGATATGGAGAATTTAAAAAGCAGATCCAGTGGTTTGTTGTAAGTATACCATTTTTAATATTAGTATCTATTATAGATTATAATGTTGTTATAAAGTTTTCACCTTTATTTTTTATAATTTTATTAGTGGCTTTATTTGGAGTTCTATTTACAGAACCTATAAATGGAGCTAGAAGTTGGTTTAAAGTAGGTGATTTTTTAGCTATTCAACCATCTGAACTTGGTAAAATAGTTGCAATATTATTTTGGGCAATGATACTTAATAAATTACAATTAAAAGGTAAAAGAGAAATTAATAAAATATGGAAATTATTTATTTTCTTATTGGTTTATGCAATTCCTGTGTTATTTATTATAAAACAACCTGATTATGGTACAGCAATCGCATATACATTGGCTTTTTTATTTATGCTATTTGTTTCTGGTTTAGATAAAAAATATATAATTTTAGCAATTTTATTATTAGTAATTTTAGTTCCAGTAGCTTATATTTATATTTTACCAGATCATGCAAAAACCAGAATAGATGTGTTTTTACATCCAGAGCAAGATCCAAGAGGATCAGGATATAATTTAATTCAATCCAAACTTGCTATTGGTTCTGGGCAATTGTTAGGAATGGGGCTATTTAAAGGAAATCAAACTCAACTTGGTTTTTTATCTCCAAAGACAACAGATTTTATATTTTCTGTTATAGGTGAAGAAATGGGATTTATTGCTACAATAGCGATAGTAATTTTGTATATAATTTTAATTACAAAAACAATATATATAGCCAAAACAGCTAAAGATAATATAGGATCTTATATAGCAATTGGTATAGGTGGAATATTCTTTTTTCATATGGCAGAAAATATAGGAATGACAATTGGTTTACTTCCAATTACTGGTGTTCCACTTCCTTTTGTAAGTTATGGTGGTAGTTCTCTTATAACTAATTTTATATGTATAGGATTACTTTTAAATATTAGTTCAAGAAGACAAAGATCAATTTTTGTTGATGGTATAATGTAGGAGGATTATGTATTTAAAAAAATTAAAAATAGGTAATTTAGAATTAGCTAATAATATATTATTAGCTCCAATGGCAGGAATTACAGACCTGCCATTTAGAATTATATGTAAAAAATATGGAGAAGTAGGATTAGTTTGTAATGAAATGGTTAGTAGTAGAGCTATTTGTTATAAAGATGATAAAACTTTGAAAATGTTAAAAAAAGGTGAAAATGAATATCCTATTTCTATGCAGATTTTCGGAAGTGATCCAGAGTTTATGGGCGAATCTGCTAAGTTTATTTCTGAATTTTCAGATATTGTAGATGTAAATATGGGTTGCCCTGCTCCTAAAGTTGTAAAAGGTGGAGATGGAAGTAAACTTTTACTAAATTTAGATTTAATAAAAGATATTTTAAAAGAAGTTATAAAAAATTCCAATAAACCTGTTACAGTAAAAATAAGAAAAGGTTGGGATGATGAAAATATAGTTGCTGTAGATGTAGCAAAAATTATTGAAGAAGCTGGTGCAAGTGCTGTAATTGTTCATGGTAGAACTAGGCAGGAATTTTATTCTGGAAAAGTAGATTTGGATATTATTAAAAAAGTTAAAGAATCTGTAAAAATACCAGTTATTGGAAATGGAGATATAAAATCAGAAGAAGATGCTTTAAAAATGTTTGAAGAAACTGGAGTGGATGGCATAATGATAGGTAGAGGTTGTTTAGGAAATCCATGGATATTTAAAAAAATAAAATATTTTTTAGAAACTGGCGAAAAAATGGCTAATATTTCTATAGCTGAAAAGTTGAATGTTATAAAAGAACATTTTGATTTGTTACTAAAAGAAAAAGGCGAATATACTGCTACAAGAGAAATAAGAAAACATATTTCATGGTACATAAAAGGTCTTCCAGGTGCTAGCTCTATAAGAGATAAAATAAATAAAGTG
This sequence comes from uncultured Clostridia bacterium, assembly GCA_947630235.1. Taxonomy (GTDB): domain Bacteria; phylum Bacillota; class Clostridia; order TANB77; family CAG-508; genus Scatovivens. The sequence goes on along the minus strand of CANRGN010000005.1, from coordinate 62,855 downwards.
GAAAATGAAAAAGATTTTTGTAGTATTATAAATGAATATTTAAAAAATATATAGAATAAATTATGTATTAGGAGGAAAGCATGAAACCTAAATACATAATTTTTTTTATAATTTTAATTTTTTTTTCAATAATTATTTATATTTTTAATAAAAATGGAAATAATATTATTAATCAAAATCAAGAAATGATTATTGAAAAAATTTTTAATTTAAATGAATACAAAGCAAATGCTAAAGTTACTGTATATAGTAATAAAAATCAAAATCAATATGAAATAGAATTTAAAGAAAATTTAAAGGAAAATTATAGTTTTGAAGAAGTAAAAGGAAATAAAGATTTTGAAGGATTTTCTATAGAATTAAAAAATAATAAACTTACTATTTCAAATACTAATTTGAATTTAAGAAAAATATATAAAGATTATAACCCAATTTCAAAAAATTATTTATTTTTAAGTAACTTTATAAAAGAAGCAAATATGGAAAAAATTGAAGATAAAGATAATCAGATAATAATAGTTGCAAAAGAAAATGAAAATAATTATTTACATAGTAAAACGTTATATATAAATAAAGAAAAAAATGTAATAGAAAAAATGGTAATTACAGATAAGGAACAAAATGTAAAAATTATCATAGAATATACCGAGCTACAATTAAATTAAGTAAAATTTTTTTAATAGTTAGATTTTATATGTAATAATTAGGAGTGAAGATTATGGTAGTAAGAAGAGGCGATATGTATTATGCAGATTTAAGTCCTGTAATTGGTTCAGAACAAGGAGGAATAAGACCAGTTTTAATTATACAAAATGATACAGGAAATAAATATAGTCCAACAGTAATAGCAGCAGCAATTACATCTCAAACTGGAAAAAATAAATTACCAACACATATAGAAATAGGTTCTACAAAAATAGGACTAAAATCAGATTCAGTAGTTCTTGCTGAACAAATTAGAACAATTGATAAGAGCAGATTAAAAGAAAAAATAGGTCATATTGATGACAATGAATTAATGGGAAAAGTTAATAATGCGATAGGAATTAGTTTTGGTTTGTAATAGAAAATAGAGTAATGGATATTCATTACTCTATTTTTAAATTAAATATATTTAGAAATAAGATTAAAAAATTTTATTAAAATATTGAATTATGTTGACAATAGTGCTATAATATTACTGTAATTATTTTATTATATTTTGAAAGGAGCGTTTATTATGAAAAGAAAATATTCTTTTCAAGACTTTAATAATGAGTTAACACGGATTGAAGTTAATTTATTGTTAGATCCAAATACTTCGGCTGATCTTTCTTTACTCAGAGAAATTTATCAGTCTTTAATAATTCTAACTCCTGAATATGTATATATTCCTGAGGAAACAGATGAACAATTTTGGAAAAGATGTATAAAGTTTTCTCAATATTTATCAAATTTTAGATGAAAAAAAAAAAGCCTGAATTATCAGGCTTTTTTTTGTAAATACACATTGTTAAAAAATATTGAGATTAAAAAAATATAAAGATTTTCTATTGATTTTAAAATTTATTAATGATAAATTTTAAAAAATATTGGAGGTATTTATGGAAGATTATATGGATTTTGATGTAAATTTAATAAGGCAGTATATACAAGCGTCACCAGAGGTTTTAACTTATATTAATGATATATTAAATTATAGAAATTTAGTAACACAACAAGCTTATTATAGTAAATTAGTATATGCATATAGACATTATAGTTATGGTGAAAGTTCAAAAATAAAAGAATTAAAAGATGCAGGGGAAATTGAGTTTGGTTATTGGAAAGAGCAGATACAAAAATTGGATTTTGTTAGAAGAAAAACTCATAATAAAGCTCTTTCAGCTTTTAATGGTATTTTAGAAGTTGGAAGAAAAAATAATTTAGATTATATGTATATAGGAGCAGAATTAAAACAGAAAGAAATAAATAGTCATGATAATCTTCCTGCTAGAAAGAGAGTAACAGATGCAATGTTTAAAATGCTTGAATCAATAGAAGAAAATATTTGGCATACTACTGAACCAAATAAAGGCTTGGGTGAAATAAGGAAAAATATGGAAAGATTTAATAATGATTATCATGTGAAGAAATCACTAATTGAAGATGAATCTCTCAAAGAAGATGGTGGGATAGAGTTCGATTTTAAGACAAATGGTAATTTTAATAATAATGAAAATTTATAAAAGGAGAGTTTTATGGAATATATAGGAATTAGTTTAGAAAATATTTTAGATGAATATAAAAAATATTTTTTTAGTAAATTGATTAATAAAGAATATGATTTTAAAATTTTAAAAAATAAGGTAAAAGAATTTAGTAAAACTTCAAATTTGTTTGATTATAATGATGATTTAACAGAAGAACAACTTATTACTGAAATAAATAAAAAGCAAAATGAGTTATTAAATTCTTATAAAAATGATGATTAAAGCTATTATTTAAAGATTTTATAAAAATAACCTAGTATTGAAAATACTAGGTTATTTTTGGTAGCGAGAGGGAGATTCGAACTCTCGACACCTTGGGTATGAACCAAGTGCTCTAGCCAACTGAGCTATCTCGCCATTGCCTATTCATTATACAAAGTTTTTCTAAAAATGTCAAGCGATTTCTAGAAATAATTTTTATTTTTTTTCTTTATCTTTTTTCTTTTTAGATCCAGGAATTATTATATTAGATTTCTTTTTTAAATTAGGTTTTAATCCTTCAACCAAATCTTCTACTTCAGAAAATTTAATATCTGAAGAATCACCAATTATAATTTCTATATCTTCTATATTTTCATCTTTATTATCAACCATTATAAATACTCCTTTTTATAATCTAAATAGATTATATCATTTAAAAAAACAATTTGTCAATCTGTTTATGCTATCTAAAATAAGATACAATTTGACATTTTATGTAAATTGTAGTATAAGTAATATGTAGATCAATTATAAAAATCGTGAACTTATAATTACTTAGGAGGTAGACTTTTATGAAAATTTATCCAATTGGAACCACGGGAAAAGCTGCACGCGACTTGGAGTGTATGTTAGGGACAATCAAGAAGGGTAGTGCTGTAACCATTACTGGTATCGACACAATACAGCCCAGTCGTGGATATGAACTCACAAACCAGTCTGGATTTTGTATAGCTGAAAAAAGAATGTTTAAATATCTTTTTTCTTGACATCAAATATTTTCCATGAGATAATATTTTAAGTAAAAAAGTAATTTGGAGGATATAATGGATTTTGAAACTAAGCAAGCTATTATTGAGGCTATGATGTTTGCTACTGGTGGAATTGTTACAACGCAAGATATTATGAAAGCTCTTGAAATCGGTAGTTCTGAGATTGAAATTGTTATGATGAAATTAAGAGAAAAATATGAGAAAAAATCTAGCGGAATAGAATTGTTAAAAGTTGAAGATGGATATCAATTATGTACAAAAAAAGAATACTATGAATATATATATCCTTTAATTGATAAAAGAGCAAAACCTAATATTTCAAATTCTGCATTAGAAACTCTTGCAATTATTGCTTATAATCCAAAAATTACAAGAGCAGAAATTGAAGCAATAAGAGGAGTTAGTTCTGATGGTACTATATATAAATTATTAGAATATAATCTTATAGAAGAAGCTGGAAGACTTGATGCACCAGGTAGACCAAACACATATCAAACTACTAAAGATTTTCTAAAAATGTTTGGTGTTTCTTCATTAGATGAATTACCAGAACTTCCAAAATATAAATTGGATGAAAATGAACAAATTGTATTAGATGAGATATTAACAGAAAATGAAAAAAATGAGAATAAAATAGATGAAGTTTAAAAAAAGAAGTTTATAAATGAAAAACTAATTCATTTATAAACTTCTTTTTTGTTTTTATATTAACATTTTAATTTTTTAATTTGTTTTGCTTCATCATATAATTTTTTTATATGATTTTGCCTATCATCATAAGCTTTTTTCATTTCAATTAAAAGATTTGGAATATTTTCTAGTGTTTCTTTATCTCTAAGGTAAGCTTCTGCACCTTGTTTGAAATATTCTTTTTTCCTTTGAGGAGCTTTTTCCATTTTTTGTAAATATCTATTAGCTTCATCTAATCTTTTTAGTTCTTCTTTTAAATAATCTAAGTATTCTATTCTAACAGAAATTTCATATTCAGTATCATCTAAAACTACTTTAAATAAGTTTCTTAATATCTCTTTATTTATTTTTCCTACAGAAAATTTTGAACCTTTTGTAGGTTTAGCTTCTTGTATAAGAGTATTTAATGTTTGAATTTTAGGATTTGAATCATCTATAAGAATATTTAAAGTATCTATAATTCCAACATGAGTTTTATATTGTCTTTTAGAACTAATAGCATCAAATTCATCTGCTACTCTAATTATTTGTCCTTCATAAGGAATATCTTTTTCTGTTACCCCATTAGGATATCCACTACCATCTAAAGATTCATGGTGAAATAATGTTCCCGCAGAATATGGTCTTAGTTTTGGATCCTCCATACACATTTTATAACCAATTGAAGTATGAGTTTTCATTATTTCATATTCTTCCTTAGTAAGTGCTGCTTTTTTTTGTAAAACAGCAGGAGGAATAAATATTTTTCCTATGTCGTGTAGATATGCGCAAGTTGTGCAATAAACTGTAAATCCTTTTCCTATACTTTTTTCTACATTCAAATACTCACAAAGTCTGCATGTTAGATTTGCAACATTTTCAGAATGTAATCTAGTAAAAGCATCTAATCCATCAAGCATTTTTAATTGATAACGAATTCTATCATCTAAATTATACGATTTTATAGAAGTTCTACTATAAAAGTCGAAATTTTCCTTTTTCATTGTTTTCTCCTTTGTATGTAAAAAATTCATTAATAATATTTTATATTTATTTTAATAATAAATCAATATGAATCAACAAATTACAACAAATTTCCGAAATAAACCTAAAGTGACTGAGACAGTTGCTACGTCCCTCTGGTTCAGTCCCTTTGTTTTTCTTTCGGAAATTTGTTGTATTGTAATAAATTATTTTATATAATATAATCTTAAAAAATTAAATAAAAGGAGTTATATATGAAATTTAATATTAAAGAAAAAATTTTATCACTTAAAGATTTTATAAAAAACTTTTTTTCAAAATATCCTTTAACTATGATTATAATTTTTACATATACAATACTGGGAGCTTTTGTATTTGATTTAGATTTCATTAAAGAAGAATGGATTGAGAAAATAGTAATATTTTTAACTTTTGGTGGAATAGGAGCTTTTTTTTCAGAAAATGTTATTAATAAAAGTAAATTAAAAACAAATATATCTTATGCTATAACTTTAATAATTTCAGCATTTTTTTCTTGGTATTTAACAAAGGATAATTTAGATTTTGATTTTATTTCAAAGCTTTCTGTTTGTTATATTGTTACACTTATTGCAGTGTCATTGTTTTTTATAATAAAAAATTCGAAGAAAGAAATTTCAGAATATTTATTAAAGTTTTTTATAAATATTACTAGAGTTAGTATGGTATATTTTGTATTAGCAATAGGAGCGATTATTATTTATGAAATATTTAATATGCTAATATTAGATTATAAAGGTGATTTTGGTTGGAGAATTGAAATACTAATATTAGGTTTATATTATGTTCCTAAAATGATTTATTCATTAATAGATATGGAAGAAGAAGTTATTCCTATTTATAAAAGTTTAGTAAAATATGTTTTAATGACTTTAGTTTCAATTGCATTTTTGATAATTTATATGTATATTATAAAAATATTAATTTTAAGAGATATGCCTAAAAATCAAATATTTAGAATATTAACAGCATTATTTGTTATTGGAGCTCCAATATGGACTTGCATGCAATATTTTAAAGATGATAGTTTAAGCTATAAAATTAGTTTAAAATTACCATTTGCATTTATTCCATTTATTTTCTTACAAATATATACAATTGGAATAAGAATTTCAGAAAATGCACTAACTCCAATGAGATATGCTTGTGTTGCATTTGTTATCTTTGAAATAATATATATTTTATTTTATACAATTAAAAAGGATAAAATTCAGTATTTAACATTAGTAGCAAATGTAACTATAATAATATCTATAATTGCTCCTGTAATAAATATGTATGATTTTTCGAATATAAGCCAAGCTAATGTTTTAAAAACATATAAAACAAAAGAAGAATTTTCAGAAAAAGAAAAATCAAAAATTTATGGAGCATATAAATTTTTGAATAATTCTAAAAAAGGCAAAGAATATATTGATAATATTTTAAATTCTAATGATGAAAAAGAAATAAAGAATTTTGGTGAAACTTTATCAAATTATCGTGATTATGATGATACTGAATATTTTATTTTTTATAATCATAACAAATTAAATATAAAAGGATATTCAACTTTAATAAATGTTGAATATGGAAGTGGATATAATCAAATAGATGATTTTAATAAAATAATTTTTGAATCAGTTTTAGATAAAATAGAAATAGAAGTAGATTTAGATAATTTAATTCATAATTTTATTGATAAATATGAAAAATCAGGAGAAGAAGCTGCTTTAGAATTTATTGAAAATAACCCTGATATAAATGTTGATAATAATTCGAAAATTATTATTACAAAATTTAGTTGTGATTATAATACAAATACAGAAAAAATCATGTATCTTAGTATTGAAGGTGTTTATATAGAAAAATAACTAAAAAGTCCCTTTTAGTATTTTGAAAAGCACTTTTTTAGTATAATATAGTTGAGAAAAATTATATGATTTAAGAAATATTTTGTATAATAAAATGTGATCATGTAAAAGGGGTTTTGCAAAAGGCAAAAAAATGTAACGAAAAGTAGAAGAATCATCAAAAAAGGTAATTTTTAGGCGAATTGTATTGAAAATTAACAATAAATATGTTATAATAATTAAAGTTTTTGACCAAAAATTTTATTAAGGAGTGTTGTTTTATGCATAATGGCTTTGATACATTAAGCTATCGGCTTCCTGAGAGGAACGTTCCTCCTTTAGTTTATTGTAACTACAATGAGGAGAGAGCTAATGCTCACAATCAGTTTTTAAGATCCCAGTCAGATTTTAAAAATTTGGAGGATTTTAAGCTTCCTACCTTTTCTCCTGTGCGTAAACCAATTCCAGAGTCATCTTATGCAGGCATAACAGTCTGCGGACTGCCACTTGAAGAAGTGGGCTGTGGAATTCTTACTATAGCTCAGGGATTAGTCGGTAAATTGGATATAGTTGATAGAGAGTCAATTGAAAAATTAACTTCTATCATTGAAAGAAAGGGTTATTATTTGAAGGGTAAAGGTTTGTACTGGCATACCTTTAAGTATTTTGCTGGTCACCTTTCGTGCCATTGGTACGAGATTGTTATGGCAATTGAATGTGGAAATCCAGTAACTGTTTTACTTAAATATCCCGAAAATTCGAGAAATTTGTTCACAAATATTGTAGCTACAAAAAATATGTTAGCTATAAATAAAGGCGAACAGATAGCTACTCTTACAGATCCGTCTGATTATCATTTTGTAATATCAGATGGAAGGTCAATTTCATTAAAGGAACTTATGAATCCAGATTTTTTGGTTACAGCACCATGGATTTGGCCGACCAAAATATGAAACAACCGAGAAGCAGTGCAATCGCACTGCTTCTATTCATATTAATAGTAAATTTATATTTTTCTACTGTAAAATTTATTAGAAACAAATTTACAAAAAATTAAAAAAAATAATATAGAAATGTCTAAAATTTGTTCTTTTAAAAATATTTTTAATAAAAATATTTAAATAAATTATATTTAATGTTATAATTTATTAAAAGGAGATTGTGGTATGAAATCTATTGAAAAAACAAAATTAGAATTCAATAAATATGAAACCAAATCAGCTGAAAAAATTATATTAAGAAACAAAAATTTTAAAAGTATAAATAAATATAAAAAAATTAGTGAAAAGTCTTGTGGTTGTATTATAATAGATAAAGGAAAAGTATTACTTATTCAACAAAAAAGAGGAAATTGGGGATTTCCTAAAGGACATGTTGAATTTAATGAAACAGAAAGGCAAACTGCAATAAGAGAAGTTAAAGAAGAAACAAATTTGGATGTTAGAATATTTAAAAATAAAAGATACATAGAAAAATATATTTCAAATAATGGTAAATTGAAACAAGTGGTTTATTTTTTAGCAAAACATACTGGTGGTATAGAAAAAAAGCAAGATAGTGAAATAAAATCAATGATTTGGTTGAATTTTGAAGATGCAATAAATAAAATTACATATGAAAATACAAGAAAATTATTCTTAAAAGTTTTAAAAGATTTAAAAATTAAATATTAAATATTAATTTTAAATTTATAAACTTATAAACGAAGTTTTGATTTCTAATTAAGACTTCGTCATTTTTTATTAAGTAGGAAAGGCTTTCCGTACACAATCTGAAAAAAATTATTGCAAACAATTTTTGCCAATATTAGTGCACGGACAATTTAATGTGGATTTTGGAATATATTTTAACAGTCTAATATGAGAAAATGTAAACTATAATTCTTAAAAAAATATAAAGGAGTAAAAGATGCCAGAACTATTAACACTTAAGTCAAAAGTAAAATTGGGTTGTGATATGTGTGATACTTGTTGTAAATATAGAGGTGATATAAGGGTAACTATTAAAAATATTTTTGATATAAGTAGATATATGAAAATTACACCTAATGAATTTATACAAAATTATACTCATGAAATAAAAGGTCAAGAACCTGAAAGAGCTTTAAATTGTAAAGGTGAATTTAGAGAATGTATTTTATATGATACGAAAAGAAAATTATGTTCTGTAAATTCAGTTAAACCACTTCAGTGTGTGGTGTTTCCTTTATTTCCAGAAGATGTAAAAAATGATTATTTTTATGTTATAGATCAATGTAAATGTAAAAATAAAAAAGAAATTACTGTAAATGAATGGCTAAATCGGAAATAATAATATTTATAAAAAAAATAAAAAAATAAGTTTTCTTTGGGTTAAGGCAATGGAAGAAATTCAATATTATTGGAATAAATTTTCATATAAGCAAAAATTAAGAATTAAGGAACTATTATATATAAATTACGATTTTACAAAAGATAATATAGATAGACAAATAAAATTTAATATTAAAAAAATAAATTCTTATATTAAAGATTACGAAAATAATAAAAAAAAATTATAAATTTTGCGTTAATATGTCATTTATGTAACATTTGTGGATTTATATTGACAAAAAAAACATTATATTATAAAAATATGTTAACAAAGTTAGTTAAAAGAATATAAGAAAGGGTGACAAAAGATGGCTGAAAATAATGTAGAAAAACCTACAAAAAATTGGTTAACCACATTAATATTATGTTGGTTTTTAGGATTTTTAGGAGTACATCGTCTGTATGCAGGAAAATTAACTTCTGGATTTTATATGGCTTATGGAACAATTTTCTCACTATGTGCTCTAATATTTAATGTATATTTAGGAGCTGGATGCTTTACTCTTATGGCTGCTTGGTGGCTAACAGATTTCTTTGCTATTTCAATAAAAAAATTTAGAGATTGTTATGGAAGAGATATTGTTAGTGATAAAATAGAAGGATAATTAAATATTTAATATATAAATATAGCCTATATGGGCTATATTTTTTTCTTGTATATGATATTGATTTTAACAACCTTTTGTTATATAATATCGCATTATTGAAAGGAGTGAAGTTTATGGCAGATGTAGATAAGATAATGGTTGAACATATTGCAAAACTTGCAAGGTTAAATTTATCTGAAAAGGAGATAGAAGGTTATACTAATGATCTTATTAGTATTTTGGAAATGGCTAATATAATTAATAATATTAATACTGATGATGTTAAAGAAACAATTGGTGCTAATATAAAATATAATGTATTTAGAAAAGATGAGATAAAAAATTTTGAAAATAGAGAGCTTCTTTTACAAAATGCGCCAAGTCAAGATGAAGGAATGTTTAGAATACCAAAAGTAATAAATTAGGAGATAAAAATGAATTAAATTATGATGAACTAATTATTAATGCTTGTGATAAAGCTAAAGTGGCAAAAAGTAAAAATATAAATTTATTTATTGATGATAGTATTGAAAATTGTTTAGCAATAAAAATATATATAATAGATTCTCCAGTGAATAAATGTGAAGAGAGTAAATATATTGAAAGTGTTTATTCTTGGAAAGAAATATATGAGAAATTAAATGCATAATGAAGGAAAGGAAAGTGATAATATGGAACTTTATGAATATACAGTACACGAGCTTGTAGAAATGCTCGAAAAGGGAGAAACAACATCAGAAGAAATTACAAAGAGTTATTTTAAAAGAATAAAAGAAAAAGATCCTGAAATTAAAGCTTATATATCAACAATGGAGGAATCTGCAATTGAAAAAGCAAAAGAAGTTGATGAAGCTAGGAGAGCAGGAAAAAATGTTGGAAAATTAGCGGGTATTCCTATAGGAATAAAAGATAATATTTGTATAACAGGAACTAGAACTACATGTTCATCTAAGATGTTAGAGAATTTTGTTTCACCTTATAATGCAACAGTGATAGAAAAATTAAATGATGAAGGTTTAATATATCTTGGAAAAACAAATTTAGATGAATTTGCAATGGGAAGTTCTACTGAAAATTCTGCATTTTTTACTACATCAAATCCTTGGGATTTAGATAGAGTTCCTGGTGGATCTTCTGGTGGTTCAGCAGCAGTTGTATCCGCAGATTTAGCTCCATGGTCTTTAGGAAGTGATACAGGAGGATCAATTCGTCAGCCAGCATCACTTTGTGGAATTGTTGGATTGAAACCTACTTATGGTTTAGTTTCAAGATATGGATTAGTAGCTTATGCATCTTCATTAGATCAAATTGGTCCATTAACAAAAGATGTTACAGATTGTGCTATTTTATTAAATTTAATTGCAGGTCATGATGAAAAAGATTCAACATCAATGGATTTAGAGAAAAAGGATTATACAAAATCTTTGGTAAATGATGTAAAAGGAATGAAAATAGGACTTCCAAAAGAATATATTAGTGAAGGTGTTTCAGAAGAAGTAAAAAATGCAATTTTAGAAGTTGCAAAAAAATATGAGGAGCTTGGTGCAAGTGTTGAAGAATGTTCTTTAGATATTGTAAAATATGCTTTACCTGTATATTATATTATTGCAGATGCAGAGGCTAGTTCAAATTTAGGTAGATTTGATGGGATTAGATATGGCTATAGAAGTGAAAAATTTGATGATTTAAAAGATATTTATAAAAATTCAAGATCAGAAGGTTTTGGACCAGAAGTAAAAAGAAGAATTTTACTTGGAACTTATGTTTTGTCTTCAGGATATTATGATGCATATTATAAAAAAGCGCAAAAAGTTAGAACAGTTATAAAAAATGCTTATGATGAGTTATTTAAAAAATATGATTTATTATTAACTCCAACATCTCCTACAACAGCATTTAAAATTGGAGAAAAATGTAATAATCCAGTAGAAATGTATTTAGCAGATATTTGTACTGTACCAGTTAATATTGCTGGATTACCAGGTATGAGCATACCTTATAAATTAGATTCTAATGGATTACCAATAGGAATACAACTTATTGGAAAAGCTTTTGATGAAGAAACTATTTTTAGAGCAGGTTATACTTTAGAGCAAAATATTGGCTTTAGAAAAGATAATAAACCAACATTTAAGAAAGGATAGGAGGAATATATTATGCCAAGAGATGATTATGAAGTAGTTATAGGACTTGAAGTTCATTGCGAACTTTCTACAAAAACAAAAATATTTTGTTCATGCCCTACAACATTTGGTGGAGACCCAAATACTCATTGTTGCCCAATATGTATGGCAATGCCTGGAACTCTTCCAGTATTAAATGAAAAAGTAGTGGAATATGCAGTTAAAGCTGGTATAGCTACAAATTGTAAAATTTCTAGAAATAGCAAGAATGATAGAAAAAATTACTTCTATCCAGATTTACCAAAAGCTTATCAAATTTCTCAATATGATTTGCCATTATGCTATGAAGGTTATGTAAATATAGAAAATGAAGCAGGCGAAGATAAAAAAATTAGAATTTTAAGAATTCATATAGAAGAAGATGCAGGAAAATTAAATCATGATGAATATGGAAGAGGAAGCTTTGTAGATTTAAATAGAGCAGGCGTTCCTTTAATAGAAATTGTCTCTGAACCAGATTTAAGAAGTGCTGAAGAAGCTGAAATTTATATGAGAAAATTAAAATCAATTTTGGAATATATTGAAGTTTCAGATTGTAAAATGCAAGAAGGATCACTTCGTGCTGATGTTAATGTTTCTATAAGAAAAAAAGGTGCTACTGAGCTTGGAACTAGAACAGAAATGAAAAATATGAATTCTTTTAGAAGTATAGTAAGAGCTATAAATTATGAAGTTGATAGACAAGTAGAGGTTATTGAAAATGGTGGAAAAATTACTCAAGAAACCTTAAGATGGGATGATGTATCTGGAAAAACATTCCCAATGAGAGATAAAGAAGATGCTCAAGACTATAGATATTTTCCAGATCCAGATTTAGTTGCAATTAAACTTTCTGATGAATATATAGAAAATATTGAAAATTCCCTTCCTGAACTTCCGGAGAGTAGAAAGAAAAGATATATAGCAGATTTTAATTTAACTGAAAAAGCTGCAAATTTTGTTACTGGATCAAAATATTATTCTAATTTATTTGATGAAGCAGTAGAGGTTTGCAAAAATCCAAAATCTACTGGAAATATGCTTATGTCTGATATTGCAAGAATTTTAAATGAAAAAGAACAAGAACCAGATTCTATACCTTTTTCAGGCAAAGAACTTGGAGAACTTATATTATTAATAGATAAAGGAACAATAAGTTCTGCAATAGCTAAAAAAGTTTTAGAAGAAATGTTTACAGCAGAAGAGAAAAATCCTAATAAAATAATAGAAATAAAAGGTTGGGTACAAATTTCAGATGAAGGTGCAATAAAAGAAGTAGTAAATAAAATATTAGAAGCAAATCCTCAATCTGTTGCTGATTACAAAGCTGGAAAAGATAAAGCATTAGGTTTTTTAGTAGGTCAAGCTATGAAGGAAACTAAAGGTAAAGCTAATCCACAACTTTTAAATAAATTATTTATAGAAGAATTAAAAAAATAAAAACAAAAAAGTTAAGAGTAAAATATCTCTTAACTTTTTTCTTGATTAATTATAATTGCAGACATATATCCTCCTGCAACTATAGATAGTCCTGCTTCAAATAAAAATAATCCTAATGTTAAAATATCCTTTTTTAATATTTGAAAATAGTAATAAGTAAATAGAAATGAAAATAAACAAAGAATAATGCCTAAAATATTGCATTTATGTATGTATGATGAAATTTTCTTATCAACTATTTTTATATTAAAAATTTTTTTCATAATGGCCTCCAAATAATTTACTAAATAAATGTTACAATAAATAAAAAATAAAATCAATTGAAATTATTGGAAGCATTTATATATTAATTATTCCACCATAATCAATAATATCGCAATTAGGAAAATCTATTATTTGTAGTTTCCTTTTCTCAATAAAATTTCTTATTTTATTATCATAATCAATATATTTTAAATCTCCAGATACAAATACAAAATTATCTATTCTAGATAAAACTCCACCAATAAAACCAGTCATGGTAGAGTATTGAAAATTTTCATTTTTATATAAATGAATGTTTTTATTAATTGATTCATCAATTAGAAGCACTTCTAATCCATTTTCTTTTAAAATTTTGGCAATTTTTTTATCAGTAACAATTACGCTCTTTTCATCTATTACTGCAATAGAACATTTGGAATATCCTTGTTTTATATGAATTTTTTTAAAATTAAATTTATCTAATATTTGTAAAATTTTAGGTTCTGTATATTTAAAATTATGAATGGCAATATTATCAATTATGCATACATTATATGCAATATCTAAAGGATAATTACTTTTAAGAATAGATTGTCCTATAATAGAATTAGAAATTTTTAAAATTGAATCACATATTATATTTTCTTTAATTTTTATGCAGTGAATATCTGGATGAGAAGATATTTCAAAATATAAATGAGGATTAGATTTTAATTCATAAAAATTATAATTTAAATTTTTAAGAGTTTTTTTTTCAATTTCTCTCATTCTGTAATCTATTATAAGCATATGTTACGTTCCTTTCTTAAGAAGTTTAAGTAAATTTTATTATATAAGATTATAACACAAAATTTAATATAAAACTTGTTATTTTTTTTTTTTTAATATAAAATATATAAGTAATAATATGAAATAAGTTAGATTAGTTTTGTATAAAATATATTAAAATATAATATTTATATAAAATAATAGACATATATAAATATATTTTAAATTTTTTTAGTTTCATCTTATAATTAGGAGGAGATAAAAATGGAAAAAGATTTTGAAGACGAATTTAAATATCCTGATGAAATTTCAGATGAGAAATTAGAAATGCTATATGTGGGGTTGTTATTAAATAGTCCTAGAGCAATTAGAAGATTTTATTTTTTATATGAAGATTGTTATTTTTCTAATAAAATGGTAGATAATGCATATAGAAGTGTATTATTTAGAGAAGGAGATGAATTTTCTAGCGAACTGGCTAGAAAAAATTTTAAACTTCCAAAAACTAGCAATGGAGAATATGAATACAAAGAAAATCTTAAAATGATAGCATCAAAAGAAAAATCTTCTATAGAAGATATTTATGTTAAACTAAAAAAATTATTTATGTTAAAAAAATATTATGTTATTGCTCCTACTGCAAAAATTCAACAAGAAATTCTTGATATTAAAAAATATGCTAAATATGATGAAATGTCAATTGATGAAGTAATAAGCACAATAGATCAAATTACAGTTACATCTGAATTAAGTAAAGGAATTCTTAATAAAGAATCAACTAATTTTTTAATATCTGGTAATAATAGTTTAAAATCTGGATTAAAAATTCCTTTTCCAATAATGAATGCTACGTTTAAAGGATTTAGAAAAGGCGAAACATCTTCGTTTGCAATGCCTTCAAATTATGGAAAAAGTAGATTTTCAATTAATCTACTTGCTCATATAGCATTTGTTGAAAAGCAAAAAGTATTGATGATATCTAATGAGATGACTGAAGAGAAAATGAAATTATGTTTAATAACAACAATAATAAATAATAAAAATATTCAAAAATATCATCTTCAAAATTTAGCAGTTGATGAAGGAAGATTACTTGATTTGAAATTTAAACCAGATGATAAATCTTTTAAAGAAGTTGATGGAAAAGGATTTATATTACAAAAAGAAAATGAAACAAATGCAAATTTTGTAAAAAGATTATATAAATTATCTTCAGAATTTAAAAAAACTGTTAAAGCAACAAAATGGTTAGATAATCAATTAAAAAATGCAATTTATTTTATACATGTATCTGAACATACAAATGATGATTTAAAAAAAATAATTTTAAATTATTATTATAAAGAAGGAATAGAATATATCCTTTATGATACATTAAAAACAGACATTGATAATATAGGAAATGGAGAAGAACTTAAAAAGACTGCTACAGTTCTTTCAACTTTAGCTCAAAAATATAAATTGTGTATTATATCTACATTACAACTTTTAGAAAATTCAACACAACCTTTAAATTTAAATGTTAATGATTTATCATCAAATAGAACTATAAAAGAAGTTTTGGATAATTTATGTTTAGTAAAACAAATACCAAAAGAAAATATAAAGGAGTATGAATTTGCTGAAAATGAAGAATTACAAGATTATAAGAATTTAAAGAACTATACTGATCCTAATGTAAGATATTATGTTTTTGTGGTTGATAAAAATAGGGCTGGTTCGAAACCTAAACTTCTATTTAGATTAAATTTGGCATATAATATTTGGGAAGAGTTGGGAGTTATAAGAATGAAAATCAAATAAAATGAACAAATTTTTTAAATTTTAATATTTCAAAGGTTGTCAAAATGTATTGACTTTTTCAAATGAGTATGCTAAAATATTTGCAGTTCAAATTATTAAGGGGGAAAAAATCATGAAAAAAATGTTGATTATACCAATGATATTTATAATGTTGGTTATGATAGTAACATCTGTAAATGCTTCTACTTCTTTAGCAGAAGAGATTTATGATATGGGTAATAGTTATGGAGTAACAGAATATCATAAAAGACAAATGGAAAGATATTTTACAAACAATCCTGCAACAGATGAACAAAGAGAACAAGTTTTAGAAAAAACAAGAGAATGTATTAAGTTAATGGATCAAATGAAAGCAAGTGATGTTACAAAATTAAATGTAAAACAATTAGAAGAGATTGAAAAAATAATTAAAGAGGCTTGTGAAGTATTAGGTTTATCTATTTCTTTTGATAATACTAATCCAAACGGACCTGGATTTTTTGTTACAAAAAATGGAAAAACAATAGGTGAATATGAATTTAGAGCTTCTGATTTTGTTGGATCAACTCAACAATCATCAACAAATGCACAATTATCAAATGGTCAAACAGCATCTGCCCAAACAACAGGTCAAACAACAGGTCAAACAGCATCTACTCAAACAACAGGCCAAACAGCATCTGCTCAAACAACAAATAACAAACAATCAAGTTCAAAATCAACAACTTCTTCAAAAAAATTTGTTTATACTGGAGCTAATTCAACATTTGCATTTACTTCTATGGCAATGGTAGTAGTTGCATTAACAGTATTAGTAAAATTAAGAAGAAATGCCTAATAATTTTTGTAAAAATGTGTTAAGAGCAACTATTAGTGATATAATAGTTGTTCTTTTGTTTTTATTGATAATAATTAATATATGTCACTATTTTTTAGAAGATAAAATACAAGAAGCGTTTGAAACAATTAATTTTTTATCAATAAGGGAAAAATCAGAAGAAGTTGAAAAAGTTGATATAAAGTTGATAAAAGAAACAAAAAAATTATCATATTATCCATATATAGGAGACAAATATGGAAGAGTTAGAATTGATTCTATTGGAGTGGATTTACCATTATATCATGGTGATTCTTTACAAATTTTAAAAAATGGTATAGGTCATTCTCCAGAAAGTTATTTTCCTGGAGAAGGTGGGACAATTTTATGTATGGGACATAACTATAAAACAATGCTTAGAAATTTTTCTGAGTTAAAACTTGGAGATATTATTAATATTACAACTGATTATGGTGAATTTAATTATAAGATATATGATATGAGAATTTTAAAAGAAACAGATACTGATCAAGCTCCAATTCAAAATGAAAAAGAAATACTTATGATATATACATGTTATCCTTTTAATAATATTGGATATGCATATCAAAGATATATGGTTTATGCAGAATTAATAGAAGAGTAGGAGGTAGTATAATGAAAGTTTTTTTAGAAATTTTTAGATATATTCTTTCTATATTACTTGCTATTGTAATATTAGTTATTTATATATCTAATATGTTTTTATCTACAGTATTGTCAGAAAGTTATGTATTATCTAAATTTGAGCAATCAAATTATTATAAGAAAGTTAATGATAATTTAAATGATAATTTTTTAAAATATATTATGCAATCTGGTTTAGATGAAAATATTATGGATGGAGTATGTAGTGAAGAAAAAATTAAACAAGATACTAATTATATTATAGAAAATATTTATTTAGGTAAAAATAACGAAATAGAAACAGAAACGATAAGAACTAATTTAAATAATAATATAGATAAATTTTTAAATGGTCAAGAAATAAATGAAGAGAGTAGGAAATCTTTAGACGATTTTGTTGATATAATTTGTAGAGAATATACAAATACTATATTTCATACTAATTATGAACAAAAAGCAAATACATATATAAAAAAATTTCAAAATTATTTAGATATATTGAATAAATTTGCAAAATATGTTTTAATAACTATAGTAATTTTAATTTTTATTATAGATATAAAGAAACCTGCTAGAAATATATCAATTGCGGGTATGAGTTTTTTATTATTAGGAATAATTTTTATTTATGGAAAAAATGTAATAATTAAAAACTTTAATTATAATCAGATTTATATTTTAAGCGAAGCTTTCTCAGACGTTTTAAAATTGATTTTAGACGAAAATTTTTCATTACTAATAGTATATGCTAAAAGATTTATAATTTTGGGTATAATTTTGATTATTCTAGGAAATATATTTCAAATTAAAATAAAAAAGAAACATAGAAATAAAAAAATATTATTATTACCTAAAAATATACAAAAGTAAAATATAAGGAGTTTAATACTAATGAAGTTAAAAAGTGGAACTGAATTAATGAACTTGCCTGATTACATAAAAGTAGGATGCGAAATAGAATTACAAAATGTTAATAGTAAAAATTTAAATGAAGAATTAAAAAAGCATCCTGAATTAGAAGGATGGAAAATAACTATAGATCATTCAGTTACTGATAATGGAGTTGAAATAGTTTCTCCACCAATTAGTGAAAAAGATCCAGATGTATACAAAAAATTTCAAAATATTTTAGATTTAGCTAAAGCCTGTCCATATGATAAAAATAGAAAAGTATATGTAAATGAAAGATGTGGAGGCCATATTCATTTTGATGCAACTAAAATGAGAAATAATCCTAAAATGATGGAGTCTTTTTTAAGATTATGGTCAGAATCAGAAGAATTAATATATAAAATGTGTAATGCAAAAAATGATCCTATTAGAAAAAATGCTGTAAAATTATCTCCTATAGATGGAATAAAGAGAATGCTTTTATCTGGAATTTCTGAAATAATAAAAGCTTATGATACAGCTAAAATTGAAGGAAAAAGCGTAATTCCAAAATTGCCAAAAGCCTTATTTTTGAATGGAGTAAAAAAAGGATTTCAAGGATACATTGTTATGGGGTCAGCATTTTTTACGCCACATGGCTATGCACATCCAACAGGAAAATTATTAAAAGATGTAGGAAAAAAATCAGAGTATGTTTATAGAGTTATACCAGGAAAAAAAGGAAATAAATATAAATTAAATAAAAGTTTAAGAGTATTAGCTTGTCATGAAACAGGAATAAATATGCAACATTTAATAACTAATAGAGGAATAGCAGAAAAATTTTTTAATATAGGTAAAGGAAAACCTAAAAATACCTATGAATTCAGAAATCACAATAGTTCACTAGATTTAGATACATGGAAACAAAACATATATCTTGATTCAGCTATATCTAAAATTGCTTATCAAATGGCATATGAACAAGATACATATAAATTAGAAAAGAAATTAAGTTATTTTTATGAAAAAGGACAAACAGAAGAAGAAAAGGTTGATAGATTTTTAGATTTATTATTTGATAATGATGAAGATAAAAAAATTTATAAAGAACGTTGGGAATCAGTAAAGGATGCCCCTGTATTTAATAAAGCTAAAGGTTTTAGTAGAACCTTTTTAAAAAGCAATGCTAAAAAAACTAAAACAAATGTTATAAAAGATTTTATGAGAGGATTTTTTTATAAAGCAAAAGAAGAAAACTTTATATCTGCAGTTCGTGAGTATATGACTGAGGATTACGGAGGTAGATAATATGAATGAAAATTTGGCATATGAAGAAAAAATTTCTTTTACTGAAATATATGATTTAATAATGTTTTTAAATGATGAAGAAAAAAGCAAAATTCCCAAAAAGTTTATTAAATATGTAGAATATAATAGATTAGGAGACTATATAACAAATGTAAATCCATATATTCCATTAGAATATCAAAATGTAAAAAAGCAAACTAGAATTGTTATGGCATATGTATATAGAGTATATCTAGCAGATGAAGAAGAAAAAGCAATATTTAGGGAGCAGGAACAAAAGGAATATTTAGAAGAACAAAAAATTTTACAAGAAAAAGAAAGGAATATGTTTAAGCAAGTTCCAAAGCCTAATATTGCAGAAAAAAATACGATAGAAAAAACAAAAGAAGTATCTAATTTACCAATTGTAAAAGAAAGTTTTTTTGACAAAATAAAAAATATTATAAAAAAGATATTTAAAAAATAATTAAAATATTAAAGATTAATAGATAAAAATTGAGCGGTTCAAAATTGTTAGCTAAAAATAGTATAATAATTTTGGTTCGCTTCATATTCTATTAGTTTTTTTTGGTGAATTTTTTAATTATAATATTTAATTATAATATAAAATTATAACTTTAATAGTTATAATTTTTTTTTATTCAGTAGGAAAGTTCTCTTCAGTCTGAATAAAAACATTGCACACAATTTTTATCAAAATTGGCGCATGAACAATTTAACGTGGACCTTGCAATATATTTTAACAATCTGACATAAGAAAATATCTACTATTGTTCTTAGTTTTAAAGCTATATATAATAATTAGTTAACAATAATTTATTTAGAATCATATTATTATATTGTAAGGAGGGATAAGCATGAATGAAAATAATTTATTTCCAAATAAAGTATTATATGGCCACGCATATGTACCAAATCAAAGATTAAGAAAAGTATTTTCACCAGAAGATGCATTAAAAAATGGATCATTATTTCCAGAACTTGTAAGTATGTATAATCCTGGTCAGTCAATGGAAGTTATAGATTATTTAAGAAGAGATGGAGGTGAGTTTAGATAATGGATAATATGGAATATGAAAATGAAGCTATGAAAAAAGTTATGAGTGCAATGTTTGCTGTAAACGATATTACTCTTTATTTAGATACTCATCCACAAGATAGAAATGCATTAGCACTTCATTCACAATATATTCAAGAATATGAACAAGCAAAAAGATATTATGAAGAAAATTATGGTCCATTATCTATGTATGCTCCTATGAATGAATGGACATGGGTATATGACAAATGGCCATGGGAAGGAGGAAGAAGATAATGTGGACTTATACTAGAAATCTACAATATCCAATTAATATAAGAAAAACTAATCCAAAACTTGCTAAAGTAATTATTTCGCAATATGGAGGTCCAGACGGCGAACTTGCTGCATCACTAAGATATTTATCACAAAGATTTGGAATGCCAGACGAAAAATCAAAAGCTGTACTAAATGATATTGGAACAGAAGAATGAGCTCCAAAATGTTATCATTTAATAGATATTTTTGAAAAGATCTTTTTAAATTCTACAAAAAATGATATAATCAACAAAATTCATAGAAAAAGGAATATCATAAATAAAATATAAACTAAAGAGGAGTTTTTATGAGATTCAAAGAAGTAGAAGAAAAAAAAGAGGTACAAGAAATAAAAGAGGTACAAGAAATAAAACCTGAAAGAATGGTTGATAAATGGATAGAAAAACAAAAAAAATTATTGAAAAAATTAGGCGGAAAGATACCAACTGAATTATACCAAGCATTGCGTTATGTTAGTTTGGATATTATAGAAATTATTGATAAATATGGAGATAATTTTTTATCTTTAAATATTCCAAATAAAGAATTATATGAAGACTCAAAGCAATTGTTAAGTTGTTTTGCTGATAAGCTAGGTATTGATAGAGTTCATGAAAAATCATACTTAGAACAAGAGTGGCTTAAAGTAAATTCAAGCAAATTGATAATGACCAATATATACATGTTGGGTTTACAAGCAAAATTTATTGACAAACTAGGTAATATACAAAGAAACTATGGAAATGATAAAGAATATAGAGAATTAACAATAAAATCTATGAATGATATTTTACAAATTGTATGTGATGTAAGAGAAAATGACAAATTCAAAGATGAACCTAGAAAAAATAATAAAGGATTAATAAGAGCATATAGAGAAGCAGGAGTTAGCCAGAGTGATATAACAGAAGCATATTCAACAATAGAAAGAACAAAACAACAACAAAGAGGAATGATTATAGAAACTGATAATAAAGGCAATCCTATAATACCAGAAAATTGGACATTTTTAGTGCATGGCTCAAGTTTGGATAGATGGGATAGTTCAGAGTTTGGGAAAGATTTTACGCTAAATAAAAATTTATCTTGTGTTGAAAGAGATAACGCAAAAGAAGATTTTTTACGACATAATGGAAGAACTACAGCTGATACTTATGGTGGAGATAACCATCCGTTTAGAATACATGTTTTGTTTTATAAAAATCCAAAAAAAGTTGGACCTACTATGGTTCAGAAATTAGGAAGAGATAAAGTACGAGGTATTCTTAAATGTTATGATTCTCAAGAACAAGGAGGAAGACACCCTATTGTACCTACAGGAACTAAATTGACATATTTAAAAAGTAGTGATTATGATGAAATCAGCGAGTCAACTGGTAAGAAAATACTATGGTATATACCAGAAGAATTTCTTGAAGAATATATGGAGGCTGTTCGAGAAGAAAAAGACAAAAGTGAAAGATAAAAGCTTTGAATAATAGCGAAAAAAACAAAAGTTTATATATTGGGGGATTTATGATGTCAGAAACAAAGAAGATTTATTCAGAAGTATATGGAATATTAAACATGCTTGGTAAAGATTACATTTCTAAACTTCCATCTAGTTTATATGATATGATTAAAAAGGAAAAATCAAATGAATATACTCCAAAATATAGTGAAGATATAGCATTAGAGAATCAGAATATAAGTAAAAAAGCATTATCAATGATTGCACTATTTCATCGTAATTATTGGTGCAATTCTGATGAAGAGAAAAATGAATTAAGAACATTATTTATTACTAATGAAGAAGAAAAACAGAGAATACTTAGAGAAAAATGTAATCCAGACTATTTGTTTAATAACAAAAAGCCTAAATTAGACATTAAAAATATAGACGAGCAGAAAACAACTGCACTGGTAGAAGTAAAGAATAAAAACCTTTGGCAAACAATATTGGGTAAAATTAGAAGTCTTTTTATAAGAAAATAAATTAAGGTTAATATAGTAATGCAAGAATATTAGTATAGTTTCTGAAAAAATATTATTGAAAGATATAAATGATATTGATATAAAACAATTAATAGGATTCAAAAACTTGAAAAAATTGATTATATTGAATTGTAATGTCGTTAATTCGTGTAAATTTAGTAGTGCAAAAGAAAAACTTTATAAGGAGACCATTAGAAAAAATTATTACTTTCTTTAGAAAAAGAAAATAAATATAATTTATATTATGGAGGTATGAAATGGAAGATACAGAATTAAATGAAATACTAAAAGATTCAGAGAATGGAAATAGTGAGGCACAATATAAACTAGGGAAATACTATTACAATAGTAAAGATTATGATAATGCGATTAGATATTTTAAAATGGCAATTGAAAATGAAAATGCAAGTGCAGAAATTGCGTTAGCAGATTGTTATTTTTTTGGAAAAGGTATTGAACAAGACAAGGAAAAGGCTCATGAAATTTATGAAAAATATGCTATACTAGGAATAGCAGAAGCACAATATAATTTAGCATATGATTATTTTTTTGCAATTTGTGTAGATAAGGATTATAAAAAAGCAGTAGAATGGTACGAAAAATCTGCAATTCAAGGTTTTGCTAAAGCACAATATAGATTGGGTGAATGTTATTATTATGGTGATGGTGTAGAGCAAAATTATGAAAAAGCAGTAGAATGGTATGAAAAATCTGCTAATCAAGGATATGTAAAAGCTCAAAATAATTTAGGTTTTTGTTATGGTAAAGGTTATGGTGTTGAAAAAAATTTAGAAAAAGAAGTTGAGTGGTATATAAAATCAGCGAATCAAGGTAATAAAATGGCACAGTGTAATTTGGCTAAATGTTATTATTATGGTAGTGGTGTGAAAAAGGATGTTGAAAAGGCTAGAATATTGTGGGAAAAATCAGCAAAACAGGGACACAGTATTGCGAATAGTGATTTAGGTGTATATTACTACAATTTGGGAATACAGTATATAGAAGAACTTAATATTGAAAAAAAATTTAATGAAAATTATGAAAAGGCAATGGAATATTTTTTAAAGAACAAGAATCCTTCAAATTATTATACCAACAAAATATTAAAATGTATGGATTGCCTAATTGAAATATATAAAACTGAACATAAAAGTATAGAAAATTTGTATGAAAAATTATCTGAATTTAATAGTTGTAAGATATTATTAAAATTGGGAGAAGATTATGAAAAAGGTTATAATGTAAAACAAGATTTGAATAAATCTCTTAAATGCTATTTAAAAATAGCAAGAATGGAAAATTCAAAAGTAGCATATTTTAAGATAGTTGATTTTTGTAAAAAATATGAAAATAATATAAAAAATAGTGCTGAGTTGATAGAAGAATATTCTAGAAAAATAGAAACTTTTGGCGATGAAGTTTCAACATTTGAGAAATTAGAGGATTTGTTAGGGACAGTTAATGAATAAAAATGTTTTTTATAATGAAGGACAGAAATACATATTATTAAGTAAATTACATGTATACTTTTAGATGTAAATAAATGAATTTACATCTATTTTTTTGAATGTAAAATTATTTACGAAGAATTTAAGCTAGAACATTAAATTACAGAGGTCTTTGAATCTATCTTATTGACGGTTCGACTTTTATTCCTATTATTAATTTAGTTTTAGATAGTATTAAGTGTAGATGTTGCTAAAAATAAAAGTATGATAATGCTTATGAATAGTGATGGAGAGATACTTATTGAGGCAAAAGAAATAAAGCATAATTTATAAGATTTTGAGAATGTAAGAGAAGAAATAAAGAAAATCAATCCAGATAATTTAACAGTATTTATGGAATCAACAGGTACATATTATTTACCAGTAGAAAGATATTTTAAAGAAAATGGATTTAATACTTTAATTAATCATTGTTTAATGAATTAAAAATTGAAATATGAATTTTTAGTGATATGAAAAGCTGAAGAATCAAGTAACAGTAACATTTGGAATAATGATTTTGAATATATTTTTTTATAAAACATATTTATTAGATATGAGGTGTTTTAGATGAAGGTTGTAAAAGAATATATAGATGATAAAACCAAAATTAGAATACATGACGATTACATAAGCCAAGAGAAAAAAGAAACAAAAGAAATAATTATAAGCATAGTTATTGAGTATTTTAAAAATAGATATATTTAATTGTATAAAAAATATTAACATGTAAAAATAAATACATGTTGATAGAAAAGCAATAAATAGAGAGAGGAGGGCACTTGAATAATATACAATATTGGATATTCCAATGATGTTGCCCAGGACGTTACTAATGGTCAATATTCGTTATATTTAAGAAAATCTAGAGCCGATTTAGAAGCAGAAGAAAGAGGAGAAGGTGAAACTCTTGCAAGACATGAAAAAATGTTAATTGAGTTGGCTAGAAGATATGGCTTTTCTATTGGTAAAATTTATCGTGAAATTGTAAGTGGAGAAAGTATTGAGGCAAGACCAGTTGTTCAAGAGCTATTAAGAGATGTTGAATCTGGTAGATGGAAAGGTGTTTTAGTTGTTGAAGTAGAAAGGCTTGCTCGTGGTGATACAATGGATCAAGGACGAGTAGCAAAGAGCTTTAAATTTTCTAATACTAAGATTATTACACCAATTAAAATTTATGATCCAAATGATGAATTCGACGAAGAATATTTTGAGTTTGGCTTATTTATGTCTAGACGTGAATATAAGACGATAAATAGGAGATTACAAAGAGGTAGAGTATCATCAGTAAAAGAGGGAAAATATGTAGGAAGTGTTGCTCCTTTTGGATATGACAGAGTAAAGTTAGTAAAAGATAAAGGTTATACTTTAGCTAGAAATGATGAAGCTCCAGTTGTTGAGAAGATGTTTGGGTTATATGCTTATAATGAAATTGCAATAAACGAAGTGGTAAGACAATTAAATTTAGCTGGATTTAAGCCTAGAAAAGCAAAAGAATGGACTATTTCAGCCGTCAAAGACATATTAGGTAATCCAATATATATAGGAAAAATCAGATGGGATTCAAGAAAAACAATAAAAGAGTATAAGAATGGAAAAATAGTTAATACAAGACCTAGGAATGAAAACTATACATTGTGTGATGGATTACATGAGCCAATTATTGATATGGAAACTTGGAATATTGTTCAAGAAAAAAGAAATAAACATACTCCTGCAGTTATAAAAAATAAAGTTGTTCAAAATCCTTTGGTTCGGAATTGTTTATTGTAGTAAATGTGGTAAAGTAATGCAAAGAAGACCATACAAAGCAAAAGGTTGGGAACCAACTCTTATGTGTCCTAATAAAGATTGCGACAATATAAGTTCAAAGCTATGCATAGTTGAGGAAAAAATCATTTCATCTTTAAAAGATTGGCTTAAAGATTATCGTATTGATTATGATGATTATGTATTGGAAGCTAAAAACAAAAAGAAAAGTAACTATGAAGAATCTATTTCAAATTTGAAAAAAGAATTAGAAGTTCAAAATAAAAAATTAGCAAATGTATATGATTTCTTTGAAGAAGGAACATATACTAGAGAAATGTTTTCAGAGAGATGTAAGATTATTTCATCTACGATTACTAATATTGAAGCAAACATAAAAGAGTTTGAAAAGCAAATTGAAATAGAGGAGAAGAAAGACGAAGGAAAAAAAGCACTTATTCCAAAAGTTGAAAATGTACTTGATATATATCCAAACTTACAAACAGCAGAAGAAAAAAATAATCTACTAAAAACAATTGTAAAAAGAGTAGAATATCTTAAAACTGAAAAAGCAATAAAAAAAGATTCAGATCCTACAAATTTTGAGTTAGATATTTATCCTAATATAGGATAATTTATCTATAGGAAATTATAGGACAAGTTATAAACTGAGCCCATAGAATGAAAATTCTATAAACGAATATCCTATATTACATTTGGCTTGGAACTAGCCATTAGATTTTGTCTAAAAATAGTTCCAAATAATTTTTTTGATAAGGTTTTGGTTCAAACGAATTAGCACACTTAGAAATGGTAGGAACTTTAGTTCATCAATTAACTAGAAATTCAAGTATTGAAGAAATAAAAGAAGCAGGACTTGAAGCATATTATACAGATCATGGTGTTGGAGTATATCCTCAAGCAGCAGCTGGATATCCATGGAATGCAAATGCCATAGCAGTAAAAGGTGATCCAGTAGCAGATTTAACAGAAGATTTAGCAGCAGAGCAAAAAGCAAGAGCAACTTATGAAAAACTTATTGATTTATGTAAAGAAGATAAAGATGTAGTAGATGTTTTAAAATATTTAAGAGAAAGAGAAGTAGTTCATTTCCAAAGATTTGGTGAAGCTTTAAATGGTGTTCAGGAAAAACTTGCTCAAAAGAAATGGTATATGAATAATATAGCTGGAGTTATGGGAAATAATTCTGGTGGTTGTAGACAATAAAATAAAAAAGGAATTACTGAATTGTAATTCCTTTTTTAAAATAATTTATTTATTAACTTTATCTTTTAATGCTTTTCCAGCTTTAAATGCAGGAACTGTAGATGCTGCTATTTTAATTTCTTTACCTGTTTGTGGATTTCTTCCTGTACGAGCAGCTCTTTCTCTTGTTTCAAATGTTCCAAAACCTATTAATTGAACTTTTTCATTTTTTGCAAGTTCATCAGAAACTACATCTACAAAAGAATTTAAAGTTGTTTCAGTATCTTTTTGAGAAAGACCTGTTTTTGTAGCAATTGCTTTAACTAATTCTCCTTTATTCATTTTTTTTCCTCCCTTCAAAGTTTGCTATCTTTTGTATTGAAAACAATGTATCAAATAAGTTTATTAAAGTCAATATTTTTTTTGAAATTTTAGTCTTTTTATAGAAAAAAATGTAAAATATTCACTATTTTTCTTTTATTTTGATAAGAAAAAACTAAAATATACGTATTAGTTAATAAATTCCTTATTTTAACTATATTTTTTTTATATTTCGTGGTATAATAATAATGTAATTTTTTGAAAGGAATTTTAAATATGAATATTGGATTTTATGCAGGAAGCTTTGATCCATTTACCAATGGTCATTTACATGTAGTAAAAACTTCCTCAAAATTATTTGATAAAGTTATTATTGCTATAGGTGAAAATTCATTTAAGAAAAGAAGATTTGATAATAAAAAAATGAAAGAAGCTATTGAAAAAGTTTTAATAGAAAATAAATTAGATAATGTATCTGTAATAATATATGATAGTTTTACTGCAGATGTTGCATTAGAATATGGTACTACTTATTTAATAAGAGGTTTAAGAAATGGTATGGATTATCAATATGAAGAAAATATTTCTGCAATCAATGAAGAAACATCAAAATTAGACACTATTTATATTAGAGCAGGTAGACATGGTTCAACAAGTTCAAGTATGGTAACTGAACTATTAACTTATGGAAAAGATATATCTTCTTATGTTCCAAAACCTATTTTAGATTTATTATTAGAAGAAATAAAAAATAATTAATAAACAAAAAAATCTAGCAAAAGCTAGATTTTTTATATTTGAAATACTATTTTAAAGTATTTAATTTTTTTGCTAAATTTGATTTTTTTCTAGAAGCTGTATTGGCTTTTATAACTCCTTTAGTGCAAGCTTGATCTACTTTTTTAACAGCAACTTTAAATGTTTCTTCAGCCTTAGCTTTATCACCTGCTTCTATAGCAGATTCAAATGTTTTAACAGCTGTTTTATAAGCTGATTTTATCATATTATTTTGTAATGTTTTCTTTTCTATAACATTAACTCTTTTTATAGCTGATTTAATATTTGGCATTTCTTATAGCACCTCCTTCTTCTAGATAAAGTAAAATTTACTTTACATATTTTAACATGATAAATAGCAAAATGCAATAGATTTTTAAAAAAATGTGCAAAAAAGCTTAAAAAGTGCAAAAAGCTTGACAAACTAAGAAAAAAAATATATTCTAATAAAGAATAATATTAGTTGTTTTAGGAGGTACTTATGATAGCAATTGGTGCAGACCATGGTGGATATAAATTAAAAGAAGAAATCAAAAAATATTTTGATGAATGTGGAATTGAATACAAAGATTATGGAACTGATTCTAATGAAAGAACAGATTTTCCAATTTTTGCAAAAGAAGTTTCAAAATCAGTTCAAAATAATGAATGTGAAGGTGGTATCTTAATATGCACTACAGGTGCTGGGATGGCAATGGTTGCTAACAAATTTAAAGGTATTAGAAGTGTAGAATGTTCAGAAGAAGATGATGCAAAAATGGCAAAAGAACATCATAACATAAATATTTTAACAATGCCTGCAAGAAAACTAACTGTTAGCAAAGCAATAGCTATAATAAGAATATGGCTTGGAACAGAATTTTTAGGTGGAAGATATAACCAAAGATTAGAAATGATTAAAGAAATAGAGAAAGAAAATATGAAGTAGGTGATATAATAATGTGGGGAGACATAATTATTGCTTTTTCTATAGCTTTTATGACAGCATATATGGCAACACCATATACAATAAAAATCGCAAAAAAGTTAGGAGCAGTTGATAGCCCAAAGGATGAAAGAAGAATAAATGTTGTTGAAATGCCTAGGCTTGGAGGAGTAGCAGTTTTATTAGGTTTTATAGTTTCGATGTTTTATCTTTTAGTTGTGCTTTCGATAGAAGATAGTATAGACCTAAATAAAGATTACTATTTAAATAAATTAATAGGTTTTTCAATAGGCGGATTTATAATAAGTGTTGTTTGCTTTTTTGATGATATAAAAGGATTACCAGCTGTAGTAAAACTTATTGCTCAAATAATATCAGCTAGTATTGCAGTTGGGTTTGGAATTAGAATAGAAAATTTAAATATTCCATTTTTAGGAATAACTAGTGATAAAGTACTTGAAATTTTTATTACAATTTTTTGGATAGTTGGTATTACAAATGCCATGAATTTAATAGATGGATTAGATGGATTATCAACAGGAATTTCAATAATTTCATGTTTATCATTATTAATAATATTTTCCTTAAATGGTTCTCCTATAATTTCAATTTTGTTAATTACAGCTTTAGGTGGAGCTTTAGTTGGTTTTTTACCATATAATTTTAATCCAGCAAGAACTTTTATAGGTGATACAGGCTCTAATTTTGTTGGTTATTGTTTATCAATTATTTCAATATTTGGAATTGCTAAAACATATACAGCAATAGTTATTGTGGCTCCAATGATAGTTTTAGGTTTACCTATTTTTGATACAATTTTTGCAATATTTAGAAGATTAAAAAAAGGCAAATCTTTAAAGGCTATTGTTGAACCCGATGCAGGACATTTACATCATAGAATGTTAAAAAAGGGTTTTACTCAAAAACAGGCAGTATTAATATTATATGGTTTGAGTGCAATACTAGGAATTTTTTCTATAGTTTGGATTGAAAGTGGAATTTGGAAAGCTTTATCATTTGCATTAATAATGATTATGATAATTTTAATGGGATATAAAGAATTTTTTAAACAAAGAATGCTTTCAAAACCTAATGATGAATCCAAAATAGATAAAGATGATTAAAGGGAAGAGAATTTATTATTTTTTAATAAATTCTCTTTTTGTTATACATATTTATTTTAAATTTTCATATTTTTAATTAAGTATTGAAAAAATATATATTTTTTAATATACTTATATTCATTAAGTAAAAAGAAAGGAAATAATAAAATGGAATATTTATTAAATGCAATTAGAGGATTTTGTATGGCTTTAGCAGACAGTGTTCCTGGTGTATCTGGAGGAACTATAGCTTTTATTTTAGGTTTTTATGATAAATTTATAAATTCATTAGATGAATTAGTTTATTGTAAAAAAGAGAAAAAAATAGAAGCAATAAAATTTTTAATTAAAATAGGTATTGGTTGGGTTATAGGTATGATAATGGCTATGCTTATATTTACTAAGCTTTTTGAAAGTCATATTTATCAAGTAAGTTCTTTGTTTATAGGTTTTATTTTATTTTCTATACCAATAATTATAAAAGAAGAAAAAGAAAATTTAAAAGGAAAATACTTTAATTTACTATTTACCATATTAGGAATTGCAATTGTAGTTTTAATAACTTATTTTAACCCTGTATCTAATAGTGGAAATAGTGGGGTTAATATAACAAATTTAAACATAGGATTAGGTATATATATTTTTGTAGTTGGAATGGTGGCAATATCAGCTATGGTTTTACCTGGAATTTCAGGCTCTACATTACTTTTGATATTTGGTTTATATTTCCCTATAACTACAGCAATTAGAGAATTTTTACATATGCATTTTGAATATTTTTTACCATTATGTATATTTGGTTTTGGAGTTATCGCTGGAATTTTATTAGTTATAAAACTTATAAAATTATCTTTAAAAAATTTTAGATCTCAAACAATTTATTGTATAGTAGGTTTAATGATTGGTTCTTTTTATGCAATTATAATGGGACCTACAACTTTAAATGTTCCTAAAGCTCCTATAAGTATAGATACTTTTAGTTTAATATTTTTTATAATTGGTGGATTATTTATTTTTGGATTAGAAAAATTAAAAAGTATTATAGAAAAAAATCAAAAATAATTAAGAAAAATTAAATTTTTTTAAACTATACAATAATTTTACAAAATTATACAAAATTATTGTATAGTTTTTTATTTATGTTATAATTTTATTATGAAAGAATTAATTGTAAAAAATAATGATAAATTTTACTCAAAATTGTTTTGGTATAAATCTTTTTTATATAAAAATACTAAATTTATACCAAATAATGAAAAAAAAGATGATATTGAATTTAATAGTATTATAAATGCATTGAATATAAAAAATAGGAAAAAAAGAATAGAATATATATATGATTATTGTTGTAATAAAATAGATGAGAATAATAAAGGTAAAAATATATGTGGATTTAATAATAATTCTCATTGTTATTCTCAACAAAGGCCTAATTGTGATTTTAAGAATGGCTGTTGTAGGCTATGCGCTTTACAAAATTCTAAAGGATGTCAAACTTCAAATTTAGCATGTAAATTATATTATTGTAGTGAAGTAACTAGTAGATATAATGTAATAAAATATAAAGATTTAAAAATTTTAAAATTATATACTTTAAGGCAAAGATTAATATTACAATATGATTATTTTATAAATAGAAAAGATTTTCTTAAAGATTTATATTCAAATAGTTTAATAATATATGGAATTAGAACTTCTTTTAGAATTATTATAAATTTTATAAAATTAAGGAAAATAAAATGATATAAAAAATTTGCATATAAGAATTAAAAAATTAAAAACTAATATTGACAGATTTTTATTTTCTAAATATAATAAGCTCATAAACAGCTTAGGAGGTATAATTCAATAAAATGCAAAAAAATCTTCTATTAGAAAAAGATTATTCTAATATGCCTGAAAATGAAATAATATCACTAATTCAAAAAGGTGATGATAATGCTTTAAATTATATATTAGAAAAATACAATAATATAGTTAATATTAAAGCTAGTAAATTTTTTGCAATTGGTGTTGAAAAAGATGATATTATTCAAGAAGGAATGATTGGCTTGTATAAAGCTACAAAATCGTATGATACCGAAAAACAAAATTCATTTAAAAATTTTGCTAATATGTGTATTGAAAGACAACTTATAACATTAATAAAAAGTGCTAATAGACAAAAAAATATTCCATTAAATTCTGCTTTTTCACTTAATACTCCTATATATGAAACTGAAGATTCAGATGTAATAGAAGTATTAGATGTAAATACAATGGAAGATCCTTTAGAAACAATTACAAAAAGGGAATATTTTAATTTAGTTGAAAAAATGATGGATGAAACTTTAAGTGATTTTGAAAAAAGAGTTTTAAAATATTATAAACAAGGTAGATCTTATGTTGATATTGCTAATGCAGTTGAAGCAAAAGTGAAATCTGTAGATACAGCTATTCAAAGGATAAGAAAAAAAGCATTTAAAATAAAATCAAAATTAGAAGGCGAATAGAAATATTCGCTTTTTTTAGTATAAATGATAGTTTATATGGAAAAAATTTTATTAAGGAGAGTAATATGATATTTAAAGAATATAAAACAGAAGAAGAATTTTTATTGGAAAATGAAGAAATTTTATTAGCAGAAGAGGATATAAATAATATAATTTTAGGTATTCTTCCACAAGTTGATAAGGAAAAAATTTTATTTAGAATAGAAAATGATTCAAAAATAGAACTTATTGGTGTTATTACCAAAACAGAGAGAAAAGGATTGCTCGTATATATTGAAAATAATATAATTTCTATAGATGTTTGTGAGTTTTTAGTTGATCAGATTGTTTTAAGAAATATTGATTTAAAAGAGATTAGAGCACCTAAAGGAATTGCAGAAACTATTTTTGATTTATATGTAAAAAAGAAAGAAGTAAATGTAAAAACAAGTAGAAAAAATTATTTAATGAGATTAAATAAACTTAATGAAAAATACAATAAAGAAGGAATTATTCGAAAAGCAACTATAGATGATTTGGAATATGAAAAAGAAATTGTATTAGATATCCATGCTGAAACCTTAGGTGAAGATTGTAGTGAAGAAGATGCATATAAAATAGCTAAAATATATATAGAAAAGGGATTGTATTTTTTAATTGATGAAAATGGAGAAATTTTAAGCCAAGCAGTTACATCTAGAACATTAAAAAATGGTTATGCAATAGGTGCTATATATACGCCAATAAATAAAAGAAGAAAAGGTTATGCAAGATTATGTATTTACAAAGTTGTAGAAAAAATTTTATCTGAAAATAAAGATGTTATTGTTTTATATTCAAATACGAATAATTTAAAAAATAGAAATCTATATGAAAGTTTAGGTTTTCAAATAATACTAGAAGAAAGTGTTATAAAATTTTAAAAATAAAAAAATAGAAAATAGTGTTTCGCCATTTTCTATTTTTTTTCATTTTCAAGTAATAATTCTTCTATAATAAGTTTTGCAGAGTTAGCTCCTATTGTCATAAAAAAGTTGAAATCTTCTAATTCAAGAAAGTCAGAATTTCTATATGATTGTTTAGCTAAACCTACTATTGATGATACTGCTTTATTATATGATTTTCCAAAAGTATTAAAAGTATCTTCTATAGAACTCTTTTCTAATTTTTGATCAATAAGTTTTTTAACATCTGGTAGTGGCAAAATTTGTTTTAAAATACATATCATAATTAGATAAGCAAGGTGCTTTTTAGCATATTTTTTATTTACAGGTGCAGGCATTATATTTTGTTTAACATAATTATTAACCATTGATTTTGTAATAAATTTAGTATCTTTAGATACAAAATCTTTCATATGAGATTCAATATATATTAATACTTGATCCATATATAAATCAACTTCAGGAAGTTCATTCCAAGATACAATATGTTGTCTTGAAATTTTTTTTGCATATTCTAAAAATTTCTTTTTTTGTTTATATGTAATCATTAATAAACAATCCTTTCTCTAAATTACATTCATAATAATACCATAAAATAATATAAATTTCAAATTGTTTAAATAAATGATAAAACATTTTGCATAAAATATTTTTGAGTAGGTAATAATATTTTTAGGTGGTGATATTATGACAAATAAAGAACTTTTATATATTGAAGATGCTTTAGGACATGAAAATTTTATGAAATCATGTTGCAAAGATACAGCTAATATGTTAAAAGATGTTAGTCTTTCAACTTATATTAGCCAATTAGAAGAAAAACACAATGAGATTTTTAATAAGTTTTTAAATTTATTATAAGGAGGATACAATGGAAGATAAAGATTTAATGGAAAAAGAATTACTAATTATAAAAGGTGTATGCGATTTATATCTTCATGGAACTATAGAATCATCTACAGCAGAGGTTCATGAAGCTTTTAAATGTGCTTTAAATGAATCTTTAAATATTCAAAATAAATTATATAATATGATGAGCGAAAAAGGTTGGTACAAAATGGAAAATGTTGAACAACAAAAAATTGATACAGTAAAACAAAAATTTGCTTCAAAATAAGAAAAAAAGGTAATTTCATTTTTTGAAATTACCTTTTTTCTTTACATAATAGCAGGTTCTTTAATTTATTGTTGCTGTATGCTATAAAATATGGTAAAATAATACCATATTTTATATAATTAGAAAGTTCTAAGAATTTACTGTTTCAATTTTACTATTATATAAAATTCTATATCTAATATTACAGTGAAATAAGGGAGATAATATGAAACCAATTATAATTCAAGGAGCTGAAAGCTCCGAAATTGATTATTTATTAGAAAAATTAGAAAATAAAGAAGAAATTTCTATTGGAAATTATTTATTCTTCAAAGGAAATTATGAAAAAAAAGAAGTAATTATTTCTAAAACTAAGGTAGGAGAAATCAATTCTGCTTCTGCTACAACAATAGCTATCTTAAATTTTTCTCCAAAATGTATAATAAACCAAGGAACAGCTGGAGGTCATGGAAAAAATATTCATAAAGGTGATTTGGTAATT
Organism: uncultured Clostridia bacterium; assembly: GCA_947630235.1. Classification (GTDB taxonomy): domain Bacteria; phylum Bacillota; class Clostridia; order TANB77; family CAG-508; genus Scatovivens. The sequence goes on along the minus strand of CANRGN010000005.1, from coordinate 27,241 downwards.
GGTGAAAAATATATTCAAATTAATTCTTTATTTTCAAACTATTTAGAAGAAGGAAAAGGAAGTAATATAGAAAATTGGGTTATACAAGAGTATAAATCTAAAGATGATGTTACTCAAAATTATAATCATGCAAATAAAGATTTATTAAAATTGGCAAAAAATGTAATTCCTCATATTTCAAAAAATCCAGTTCATATTGGAGTAATTGGAAGTGGGGATATGTGGAATAAAGAAATTGATAGAATACTTTATTTAAATGAAAAATTTGAAACTTTATGTGAGGAAATGGAAACGGCTGGTGTTTATAAAGTTTCAAATTCTTTTAATGTTCCTGCAATTTCTATAAGAATAGTATCAAATAATGAAATATTAAAAGAAGAATATGAACCTAGTATTGCTAGAAAATGTCAAGAAATTATATATGAATTTATAAAAAGGATTGATTTAAAAGAATGAAAACTATTGTAATTGGTGGAGGCCCTGCAGGAATGATGTCTGCAATTACTTCTGCTAAAAATGGTAATGAAACAATTTTAATTGAAAAAAATAATTCACTTGGAAAAAAGCTTTTGATAACAGGAAAGGGCAGATGTAATATTACATCTGCTTTAGATATAAATGAATTTATTTCTAATATTCCTGGAAATGGCAAATTTTTATATAGCTGTTTTCAAAATTTTTCAAATATAGATATTATTAAGCTGCTTAAAGATAATGGACTAGAGGTAAAAAAAGAAAGAGGAAATAGAATTTTTCCAGTTACAGATAAATCTGTAGATGTTTTAAATTGTTTTATAAATGAGCTTAAAAAAAATAAAGTTATAATAAAAAATAACTCAAGAGTAAAGAAAATTTTAGTTAAACAAGATGTGGTAAGTGGAGTAGAGTTAGAAAATGGCGAAATTATATATGCAGATAAAATTATTTTAGCTACAGGAGGGAAATCTTACAGCTTAACTGGATCTAATGGAGATGGTTATATTTTAGCAAAGGAATTAGGACACACTATTACTGAAATAAAGCCATCTATAGTACCATTAAAGGCAGATGAAGTTTTGTGCAGTTCAATGCAAGGATTATCTTTAAAAAATGTAAAAATAATAATAAAGGATGAAGAAAAAAATAAGAAAATATATGAAGATTTTGGTGAGATGTTATTTACACATTTTGGTGTAAGTGGCCCTACAATTTTAAGTAGTTCAGCTCATTTAGTAAGATATAAAAACATAAAAAAATTATTTGATGAAAACAAAATAAAATTAGTTATTGATTTAAAACCAGCTCTTTCTTTAGAAGAATTAGATTCTAGAATATTAAAAGATTGGGAAGAACTTAAAAATAAAGAATTTAAAAATAGTTTAGATAAATTATTACCACAAAAGGCTATAATGCCTATAATAAATTTAACAAAAATTTCTCCAACTAAAAAGGTTAATGAAATAAATAAAGAAGAAAGAAGAAAATTAGCTCAAATAATAAAAGGATTAGAAATAAATATAAAAGGATTTAGAAATATAGAAGAAGCTATTGTTACAGCTGGTGGAATATCAATAAAAGAAATAAATCCAAAAACAATGGAATCAAAAATAATTAATGGATTATTTTTTGCAGGTGAAATTATAGATGTAGATGCATATACAGGAGGTTTTAATTTGCAAATTGCCTATTCAACAGGTTTTACAGCAGGAAGTAATATAAATATTTAAATAGAAAATTAAAAAACATCAGAACCAAAGTTCTGATGTTTTTTAGCTTAACAATAATTATATTATAAGCTTGAGAGTTTTGCTTCATAATAGGTTTCTGCTTCAGAATATGTAATTGATTTATTACATACTTGCTCTGTAAGTGCTTTTTGATGTGAAGAAATAAAAAGCACTTTGTCTTTGCAGTAATTCTTAATGAAGCGTAATACGTCTATGCAAATTTCGTCATTTAACCCACTAGTTGACTCATCAAATGCAATAATTTTTGTGTCTTCAGTTAAATGATAAAGCATTCTAGCAAAAAGCAATCTCTGCTGTTCGCCATTTGAAAAGTCCGAAAATTTTGCTGTTTTCAAAAATTCCCAAAATTCATTTTCACTACATCTATGCAGTAAGAAGTCTGTTATATGTAAGTTTTTAAATAAGAATAACATTTTATTTTTGTCAAATTCTTCTTCCGTAAAGAATAATTCTGAAAGCATAGTTCCAGCACCCATTTTTGCACCTGTTTCATATAATATGGTCTCTATGTCGCCGTCTTGAATGATATTATATATTAACGAAAAATCGTCAAATTTGATTCGATTAGTAATAGCTTTAAGAAGAGTACTTTTTCCACAACCAGTAGGTCCTGTTACGAATACTACATCTCCTGGATAAAAATTCATTTCTTGATTTATTTTTAAAGTATATGGAATTTCTTTTCCTTTTTGTGGGTAAGAGATTTTGGCTTGCTTTGGAATAGTAATTTTTTTAATTTTTGCTGGGAATCCTTTTTTGGGATTACTAATATTTTTGTCGTATTCTTCAAGAATGAGTTCCATATCTTTTTGATATGTTTCAATATCTTTAAGAGAGTTTGACATTTTTTCAAATCGAAAAACTACATTAGTTATGCTATTAATAATTGTGGAAAATACAGTTAATAGCGCAATTAAATCTAAAACAAATTTAGAGTTAATTTTGGTTGCTGAGATACATTCTTCTATAGTAATTAACAAGATTGCTATTATGAAGAAGATTGATTTTTCTAAATTGAAAAGATTCCCTTTTTTATTTTTAAATTTTATAAGAGAGAATATTCCTTCAAAAGATTTTTCTACTCTTGAAATCATTAGAGTAGCGTGATTTTCGTTAACAGGTTTTACATTTAAGAGATCGTTTTTCCAGATGGATTTTTCTTGATTTTTTTCTTTGGTTTGTTTTCTGGTTGAGTTGTAAAATTTAATTCTTTTTCTAGCAATTCTAAGTACAATAAAAGATAGTATGATAATTGTTATAATTAGAAATGCAGATAAGGACATCCATCCAAAACCTAGAAACATAACCAATAAAACAAAGATTTCAAAGACTCTTGATGCAAAATAAATTTGATACCGCCATAGAGTGGAGATATATCCTACTGAAGATTCGAGGATAACATTGTTGTTCATTGCTTCAAGAATTTTTGTGTCAGAATTGGCTTTGAAAACTTTTCCATCTACTTTGACTAATAATTTCGCAACCACTTTATTTACTTTTGTTGTGATTGCTTCGTCATTATTTATTTCGATGCTATCAATCCAAAGTCTAAATGTATCGCTTAATGCTCCTCTTAAGAAATACATTGCAATGAGTGCAAGTCCAAGAAATAAGTGCCATTTTTCTGCACCATTTTCAACAAGTAAGATCTGATTTTTTCCAAGTTCTGGAAAGAAGGAAAAAAGATTCATTCCTGTTGAAAAAAGCGTAATGATTAAAAACTCAAGCTTCATTTTCTTAAACTCTTTGGGAATTTCTGTGAGTTTGTGGCTGATGATCAAGTTTTTAGGAATACCAGTTAAATTCCGTTTTTTCATAGAGTAACCTCCTTATTTTTTTATACTTTTATTTTAGCACAAATTATGTGAACTAGCAATGGTTATAATTATTTTTTTCAGTAGAAAAGAGCTTAAGTAGATAGGCTTAAGTAAAAGCATTGGACACAATTTTTGTCAAAATTTGCGCACGAACAATTTAACGTGGACTTTGCAATATATTTTAACAGTCTGACATAATAAAAAGTCTACTATTGTTCTAATAATGTTTATTTAGGTACAGTAATTTTTATAGAAAATTTCTGATTTAGGTTTAAAAAAGTTGATAAAATCAACTATTTATGCTAGAATATAAACAAATTTTTTAAAGTGGAGATATAATGAAAACAATTTCAAAAAATGTAACTTCAGAAATAGTAGAAAAAAAATCTAAATTTATTGCAAATTTGTTTTATATTGAAAGTAAAGAGGAAGCTGAAAAATATATAAATCAAGTTAGAAAGAAATTTCATGATGCTAGGCATAATTGCTATGCTTATAGTATTTTTTCTGAGAATCGGAAATATTACAAAGTTTAGTGATGATGGTGAGCCTTCTCGGAACAGCTGGTCGGACCTATGCTTAATATATTAAATTCAAATGAAATTACCAATGTTTTAGTAGTTGTTACTAGATATTTTGGTGGTATTTTACTTGGAACAGGAGGTTTAGTTAGGGCATATTCAGAAGCTACAAATAAAGCATTATCAAATGCTACAATAATAAAAAAGGATTATGGTTTAGAAGTATTTTTTTTAGTGGATTATCCAGAACTTGAAAAAATAAAATATTATTTTAAGCAAAATAATATAAAAATTATTGATACAATTTATGAAGAAAAAATTAAAATTATTATAGAAATTACTGAAGAAAAATTGAATATTTTGATTGAAAAAAAAGACGAATTAAATTTTAAATTTGAATCTTATGAAATTTGTCAAAGAAGATTTATTGAATTTGTCGAATGATGTCGAACCCTGCGATGAAATGGGCTTGCACAATGCATTTTGGAAATATATAATCTTATTCGTAAGAAGGAAAACACTTACGAAAGATAAAATAGGAGGGAAAAATTTTGAAAGAGAAAATTAAAATATTGATTGCTGATGATAATTTTGATTTTGCATCAACAATAGCTAGTTACATAGAAATGCAAGAAGATATGGAGGTATTAGCTATTGCAATAGATGGACAAGAAGCATTTGAAAAAATTCAAGAATTAAAACCTGATGTTGTTTTAATGGATATGATAATGCCACATGTAGATGGAATAGGAGTTTTAGAAAAATTAAATGCTTCTGGTATAATGCCAATATGCATAATGATATCAGCTGTTGGACAAGATACAATTACAGCAAGAGCAATAGAATTAGGTGCAAGATATTATATGGTAAAACCATTTGATTTAGATTTAGCAATAAAAAGAATCAGAGGGCTCGTAAAACCAAAAAATATTATAAATATAAATTCTAATATAAAAGAAATTAAGCAATCCTATATTTCAATGGATAATGTAAGTAATAAAGAAAATAATTTAGAAGCTAGAGTTACAAATATAATTCATGAAGTAGGTGTTCCTGCACACATAAAAGGCTATCAATATTTAAGAGATGGAATAATGATGGCAATTGAAAATGTAGAGGTTATAAATCAAATAACAAAGAGTTTATATCCAGATTTAGCTAAGAAATATCACACAACACCAAGCAGAGTAGAAAGAGCAATACGTCATGCAATAGAAGTAGCATGGAATAGAGGCCAACTAGAAGCAACTGAAAAAATATTTGGCTACACAATAAATGCAAATAAAGGTAAGCCTACAAACTCAGAATTTATAGCTATGATTGCTGATAAATTAAGATTAGAAATGAAAAGTGCATAATTTATATAATATAAAAAGAAAGCAAATTTTGCTTTCTTTTTAGTTTTATTGCATTTTACCTCTATTAGTAGGCATTCCACCACCAGAAAAGTCTCCGCCTGGTCCACTATTTCCATTAGATCCATTTTCAAATCTTTCTCTATTTTTAAAATTCTCCATCATATTTGAAGAACTATTTGTTGAAGTTTCCATTTGAACTTTAGTATTTTCAGATATTCCTGATTTTATTTCTGTATAAGCAGAATTTGATATTCCTGTTTCTACTGTAACATTTTTAGTACTTCCATCATCATTTACAACAACTACATATTTACCTTCATCAGATGTTTGAATAGCTTCTACTGGCACTGCTACAACATTTTCTGCTTTTTCTATTATAATTTCGCATGTAGCAGACATTCCTATTTTTAAATTTCCGTTATTTTCAAAAGTAACAACAGCAGGGAAGGTAGAACCTGAAGAATTATATGTTCCAATTTCAGAAATTGATGTTATATTTCCTTGAAATTTTTCTTCAGTTGCTGTTATTGTTATATCTACAACATCGCCAATTTCTACTTTAGTTATATCACTTTCATTTATATTCAAATTCATACATAAAGTATTTATTGATTGAACTTCGATGTAATGAGTTGATTTACAAATTTCTTCAGTATTTGGTAATTCTTTAGATATGATTACTAGATCATATGGAGCAGTTAAATATGTTCCATCAGTGTATTCAACTATATTAGTTCCTTCTGGTATATAGCTATTTTCTTCAACTAGAAAAGCTTGAAAATATTTTGATGCATATAAGTAAATTTTTTCATCTAAAGCTGAACTAATTTGACCAGATGAAGATAAGGTATTTTCTATTGTTTGTATACTAGAAGTTACTTCTGTAACATTATTAGAATTTGAGGTGGATTCAGACAAATTTTGTGAATAAGTAGTAGTGGAACTAGAATCCGAAACATACATATAAATAATTAAAACTAAAACTACTACTAATATACAAATTATAATTAAAATTGGATTTACTTTCTTTTTCATATTTGATTTTATTCCTCCTTTAGGTATGGATTTATTTTGAAAAGAATTAAATTATTCAAAATTGTAATTATTTTTCAAACTTAAAATTTTTATTATTAAATTAGTAAATACTTGTATGAGAAATTTATTTTTTAGTTACATAGATTCTATATGTTCTTACATTTCCGATTTTCTGAAGTAACACAAATTATAATTTTATTTTTACCATCTTGTAAATCTGTATTTCCATATATAGTTACAATAGAATTTTCATCTTCTGCAGTTGCATTTATTGTAAGATTTGAAATAGTGCTCTCAACATTTGCAAAATAGTTCAAAGTAGTTTTCTTAAAAGGACTTGAAAATTCTACATTTTCAATACTTAAGCTAGATAAATAATTATTTTGTGATCCTTGATAGGTTATAGCTTCAGTTTCTTTTTCTTCTGCTGATTGAATGTTTCTTAAATAAGAATTTAATTCAATATTTGATGATTTAGATGATGTATTAAAGTTTGGATTTTCTCTAACAGAATTTTCAATCATTAAATCTTTTTCATTCCATGCATTATCAGATGAGTTAATTGAATCATCAATATTGTAATTTGCAATTATTTTTAAAATTTCTTCTTTTTCTTGTAATTTTATATTTATTTTATTTAATATTTTTTCATAAGTCTCTTGATTTTCAGATTCATATAATTTATCATATAAATTTGATATTTTACCTAAATATGTGTTTAATAATAATTGTAATTCTTTTATATCTAATGTTGGTAAAATACTTAAATCTAGAGGTGACTCTTCTTCTAATTGTGATTGCTGAGTTTCATCTTTTTGTTGTACAGTATTATTATTATTGTTATTGTTATTGTTATTGTTGTTATTGTTATTGTTGTTATTGTTATTGTTGTTATTGTTATTATTATTATTGTTGTTATTATTGCTATTGTTGTTATTATTATTGTTATTGTTGTTATTATTATTGTCATTGTTATTACTATTATTATCGGTATTGTTAGTATTTTGAGATTCTAAATTATTGTTATTATCTTGTTTGCTTTTTTCTTCCATTTTATTTGGTAGTTCTTTATTATTAGTTTTTATTTCAGTACAATAAGCTATATTACAAAATATTAAACTTATTATGAATATAAATATACAAATTGTTTTTTTCATATTTCCTCCTTTTTAAAACAATTTTACAACAAACATTTTTAATTATTCAGTTCTCAAGGCATCTATTGGTTTTAAGCAACTAGCTCTGTATGCTGGAAATATTCCAAAAATTAATCCTATAGTAGCACTTGATAAAAAAGAAATTATTATTATAGTAGTAGAAGCAGAAAATTCATATCCAAAATTTTCAGCAATATTTCCAATTGTTATTCCTAAGAGTATTCCTATTATTCCACCAAGCAAACTTAAAACAAGAGATTCAACTAAAAATTGTATTAATATATCAATTTTTTTAGCTCCTAAAGATTTTCTTATTCCAATTTCTTTAGTTCTTTCAGTAACAGAAACTAGCATAACATTCATAACACCAATACCACCAACTATTAGAGATATACCAGCAATACCACCAAGCAATAAAGTTAAAGTATTAGATATATTATCCATTGCATCTAACATTGAATTTTGTGATGTTACACTATAATAATCGCTAGATATTTGCAAAGTTTGTCTTATATAATTTCCAATTAAATTAGAAGTTTGATCAATAATATTTTCATTTTCTACTTTTAAATAAATATTACTTATACTTGTATCTTCATCAAAATATTTTGCAGTAGTAAGGGGAAGAAGAATCATATTATCAATATTATTTCCCATATTAGAGCCCTGCTCAGTTAAAACACCTACTACAGTAAATTTATCTCCATTTATTTTAATGGTTTCACCTAATGGATCAGTTAATCCAAATAAAGTACTTGCAATGTCATAACCTAAAATGCAGGCTTTAGTACTATTTTCTATATCAATTAAAGATATTCTTCTACCAGAAGCTAAATCTACATTGGTAATTTCCAAATAATTATCTGTTGTTGCAATAATTTTTGCATTTGAAGAAGTAGTATTACCTCTACTTATTTGAGCAGAAATATTTTTATAAGGTGCAATTTCAGAAATATTTGGAATATCTAGTAATTCATCAACTTGATTATATTCTAAACTAGTATCACTTGAGGATATATTTAATGTTAGAATATCTGTACCTAGACTTTGAACACTATTAGTAACAGAAGTAGTGGCACCAGTTCCAATTCCAACAAGTACAATTACTGAGGCAATACCGATTATTAAACCAAGCATTGTAAGACTAGATCTTAATTTATTACTTTTTATATTTTTAAAAGCTATTTTAATAATATTAAAAATTTTCATCTTTCTTATCTGTAATCCTTTCATTTTCATATAATTTTCCATCAGATATTCTAACAATTCTTTTTGCTTCTTGTGCCATAAGAATATCATGTGTAATTAGCACTATAGTTTGACCTTCTTTATTTAAATCTTTTAATAATTTTTTAATTTCATTTCCAGTTTTAGAATCTAATGCACCTGTTGGTTCATCAGCTAAAATTATTTCTGGTTTGCAAGATAGTGCTCTAGCTATTGCGACTCTTTGTTGTTGACCACCAGATAATTGTTTAGGTAAATGATTTTCTCTACCTTTTAATCCAACTTTTTCTAGATATTCATAAGCAATTTTCTTTGATTCTTTTGCTGAAAATCCATTGTAAATTAAAGGAACTTGTATATTTTCCCAAGCTGTGAGTTTTGATAATAAATTAAAGTTTTGAAAAACAAATCCAATTTTTTTATTTCTAAGTTTAGCTAAATTTGAATCAGATAAGTTTTTTGTGTTTTGACCATCTAAAAAATATTCTCCTTCATCAGGTGTGTCTAATAGACCTAGTATATTCATAAGTGTGGATTTTCCGCTTCCAGATGGACCAATTATTGATAAATATTCTCCTTTTTTTACTTCTAAATTTATATCATCTAAGGCTTTTATTTGTTCATCACCCATTTGAAAATATTTTTTTATATTAGTTAATTTAATCATTTAAAAGCCCCCTTTATGAAAATCATTTTTTCCACCAGTAAAAATTTGAGTTAAATTATTTTTTTGTTCTGTAGTAGTTACTTTTTTTACAGTTTGTGTTTCATATTTTACTGTATCTCCTAAAGAAGCACCTGACAATATTTGTACATAATTACTATCAGCAATCCCAGTTTTAATTTTCGTTTTTTTAGTTTCTCCGTTTGATTGTACTAAATTTACATATTTTTCCTGATTCTCAGTAAAAATAGCTTCAATAGGAAGACAAGGAATATTTTCGTTTTTTTCAATTACAACTGTACTTGTAGCAGACATTCCAAGTTTTAAAGTTCCATCATTTTTTATATTAACAATTGCACCAAAATATGTTCCTCCAGCAGAATAAGTACCAATAGAATTTATTTTACTTATTGTTCCTGTATAGTTTTTTGTTTCATCATAATTTGAAGTAATTTGAACTTCTTGACCTACAGCTACTTTATTTAATTGTTCTTCAGATATATTTATTTCTATATATAAGTCTTCTAAAGAAGATATAGAAATAAAGTTTTCACTATCACATATATTGTTGGTTTTTGGAGTAGAAATTTCTAAAATAACACAATCATAAGGAGCGGTAATATATGTTCCATCAGAATATTTTAATAAATTTCCACCAGATTTTACTTTTTCACCAACTTCTGCACAAATAGTTGAAAAATATTTTGAAGTATCTAAAGCAATTTTTTCTGTTTTTGAAGATTTTACTTCTGCTGGTGCAGTTAAAGTAGATAAAATAGTTTGATTTTCTACTTTAGCACTTTTAGTTGTTTTTTCAATAATTTTATTTGAAGTTGCTTCTGAATTATTAGTCATTTTTATAATTAAAAAGATTACTATAAAAATTATTAAAAAAATAATTAATGTTTTTTTATTTTTCATATGAACTCCTCTCTATTTTATTTAATTAGATTATAAATAATAAAACTTAAAAATTTATTAAAATTTTATAAAAAATAGGGGATAGATTTAATATAAGTAGATGAAAAATTGAATTAAAAAGATGTGGAAACTAATAATTTACATTATGAAAAAAATCTCTTATAAAAAATAAGAGATGAATTTAGCTTTATAAAATTATATAAAAATAAAAAATGCGATTTCTTATATAATCGCATTTTTTTATAGATATATTTTAAGTTGTACTAGTATTATCTACTTCTTCTGATGGGGGATTATTTACTGTATTTTCATTATCTCTAAATTTTCTACCTCTTTCAAAATTTTCATTATCCTCCATATTTGGTCTATCCATATCTTTTGGAAAATTTGGTTTTGAATTTTTAGTAAATACTAAAAAACACCCTGCAGTTATTATAGCTCCTATAAGAATTCCTAAAATTAAATAAATTATTTTATCTTTCACTTAAATTACCTCCTATTGTTTTGATTATAAATTTAAAATATTAAAATAAAATTAAAATAAAGAAATTAATTTAATTATACATTTGAATGAATATGAATTATCTAGTAATAATTGACAAAAACTCATAAAACTCATATAATAACAAAAGTATAATAAAAGAAAGGAAATGCATTATGAAAAAAATAACTCTAATAATTATTTTTTTACTAATGATAATCTGTTCTTGTAGAGTTATATATGCAAGTGAGGCAAATCCTCAAACACCTAATAACCCAGAGCCTACAGCTGAACAAACAGACCAATCTGCTCCAGAAGCTCAAGCAACATCGGAAACACCAGCAACGCCAGAAGATCCAGTAACGCCAGAAACTCCAGCGGTACCAGAAAATTCTAATCCAGAAACGCAATCTGAGCAAAATACAAAAAAAGAAAATGAATATTTTGAAGTAAAAGCGAAAGTTTTAGAGGCGTCTAAACCAAAAAAAGTTGAAAATGGAGGTCTTAAAGATACTGTTCAGGAAGTAAAATTAGAAATTCTAGAAGGTGAATTTGATACAGAAGAATTTACTACAAATTATATTTTATCTTATGATATGGATGGAAAGATACTTGCATATGAATTAAAAAAGGGCGATAGAGTATGGGTACAACTTACGAAAACTCCAGAAGGTAAAGCTAGTGTAGAAATTGAAAATGTTATAAGACAAAATTATATTTATTTTATGATGATATTATTTTTACTTAGCATTTTATTAGTTGGAGGAAAACGTGGAATAAAAGCTATAGTTGGACTAGTAATAACAATTTTAGCTGTATACTTTATTCTTATAAAAGGAATTTTTGCAGGATATAATCCAATTTCATTATCTGTTTTAACATCTTTAATTATAATAGTTTTAACATTTATAATTATAGGCGGAGGAATAAATAAAAAAATAGTAACTGCTGCAATGGGAACTTTTGGAGGAGTTTTAGTTGCAGGAATAATTGCATCAGTATTTAGTTATTTATTAAAATTATCTGGTGCATGTGAAGATTCAATATTACTTAGTGCTAATTCAAATAATTTAAATTTTAATTTTAGAGACTTAATATTTGCTGGAATTGTAATTTCTGCATTAGGTGCATGTATGGATGTTGGAATGTCTATAGCATCTAGCTTAGATGAGCTTAGATTAAAAACTAAAGATATGGATTGGAAAGAATTATTTAAAAGTGGAATGAATATAGGAAAAGATATAATAGGAACAATGGCTAATACTTTAATTTTAGCTTATGTTGGAAGTAGCTTAACTTTAATTTTATTATTTATGTCTTGTGATTTTTCATTTGTACAAATACTTAATAAAGAAACAATAGCAGAAGAAGTAATATCAGCTATAGCAGGTAGTATGGGAGTTGTTTATACAGTTCCAATTACTGCATTTATATATAGTTTTTTAAATAGAGATAAAACAATATATAAAACAGTTTCAGATAATAAAGTAGAAGGAAAAAGAAGTTTAAAAATATAAAAAAATGCGACTTATCGTCGCATTTTTTTATATTTTTAAAATTATCTAAAGAAATAATCAAATAAACTACCACCAAAATCGTCATTTGGTTCTTGTTGCTGTTGTTGTTGTTGATTATTTTTTTTGTCATCTTTTGATTCTGTATTAGAAGAAGTATCTGCTGTAGGAGTTTCTTCTAATTTTACTTTTACCTCTTTTGATTCTTTTTTTCTAATAACAGTTAATGTAACTTCATCACCAACTTCATGTTTATTTTTTTCTTTATTTAATTCTGTAACTGATTTTACTTCAACATTATCTATTTTTGTAATTATATCACCTTTTTCTATTCCAGCTTTTTGAGCAGGTGAATTTTCTTCAACGCTATCTACATAAATTCCTTCTGGTAGATCATATTGTTCTCTAATAATTTCAGATACTGAATCACTTACACTAGCACCAGATATTCCTATATAAGGTCTTTTTACTTCTCCAAATTCTGTTAATTGGCTAATTACTTTAGTTGTAGAATTTATTGGAATTGCAAATCCCATTCCTTCTATACCAGTACCAGATAATTTTAATGTATTTATTCCTATAACTTCACCTTTACTATTAACTAAAGCACCACCACTATTTCCAGAATTTATTGCTGTATCTGTTTGAATTGCAGTATAAGTTTTTCCTTCATCATCTTCAATTTCTCTATTTAGTGCACTAACAATACCACATGTAACAGAGCTATCCATTCCTAAAGGATTTCCTATAGCCATTACAAATTCTCCAACTAATATGTCATCAGAGTTTCCTAATTTTGCTGCAGGTAGGTCTGTTTTTTCAATTTTTAAAACAGCTAAATCAGAATAAGAATCAGAGCCAACTACTTTAGCATCATATTTTGTTTCATCACCATATAAATTAACTGTAATTCCAGTTGCTTGAGTTAATTGATAATATGATGATGAGCTTTCAGAAGAAATAACATGGTTATTAGTTACTATATAACCATCTTCGCTAATTATAATTCCAGAGCCAGTAGCTTCACCAGTACTTTGACCGAAAATAGAATTAACTGAATATGTTACTGTTATACCAACAACAGATGGTAAAACTTTTTGTGCTACTGAAACTGCTGTATCTGAGTAATCAGATAAATCAATTAGAGTATTTGTATAAGTAGATGGAGTAGATGTAGATACTATACTAGAGCTACTAGATGCATTATTTAAAAGCACTTTATCCTTTATTTGAGGAACACCAAAGCAAGCTCCTATTGCTAAACTAGCTCCTAATACTCCAGAAACAAAAGGAACAAAAACTGTTTTACCAAAACCAGATGATGTTTTAACAGGCTTTGCTTTTTTAAAATTATTGTTTGGAGTATAATTAAATTCGTTTTCAATATTATTCATAATATTACCCCCTTGTACATTTTGTACCTATAATTTATTATAACTAAAAAAATTTATAATACAATACAAAAATAAAATAATTTTTATATTAAATATTGAAAATTTTTTCCTGTAAATATATAATACAAGTAAATTATTAAAAAAAACTTAAAAATCGGAGGAAAAATGACAAAAGATAAAAAAGGTATTACTTTAATTAGTTTAGCTATAACAATAATTGTTATGCTTATAATTTTAGGAATAACTATAGTATCAGCTACAGTTTTAATAGATAATTCTCGATTAACCAAAATTGAAACTCAATTATATCTAATAAAAGGAAGGGCTGAAGCTTTAGCTGAACAATATGCATTTGATGAAGATATAAAATCTTTAATTAGTTTTTCTAAAATAGAAGAAACTAATGGAAAGCCTACTGTTTATGCATATAATAGCTCTAATTTAAGTAATCTCAAATATAAATCAAGTAATAATAAACTAATACAGGTTAAGTCAGGTGACTCTAATTTTATATCTATAATAAAAAGAATATATCCTAGTTACAGTGAATTAGTAGATTCTTCAAATAATGTCACAATAAATTATAATAAAACTTTAGATGAGCAAGGAAAATTAACAATCAATAGAATATTATTTGTAAAATGGGGATTAAATGAATGTATAAGCCAAGGAGTTTTGAATTCTGATAGTAAAAGGGATAAAAAAAATGGAATTATTAATGATAGTAATAAATATGCTATTGTAGCTTATGATTTAAAATTAGGTGAATTAGTTAGTGTAGCATATAGTTTAGGTCATAGAAATGATAATGGAATGATAGAATATACTTTAGATGATATGCTAGCAAAAGACGGAGAAGAGGATTAATAATAGTGAAAGAAAAAGAATTAGAACGATTAAATTTATTAAAACATGATGAATTAAAATTATACGAAGAAGAAAAAATACAATATATATGTGGAATTGACGAAGCTGGTAGAGGTCCATTAGCAGGTCCGGTAGTAGTTGGTGCTGTTATTTTGCCAAAGGAATCTTTTATAGAAGGTATTAACGATTCGAAAAAAGTTTCAGAAAAAAAGAGAGAGAAATTATACGATTTAATCAAAGATGAAGCAGTAAGTTATGGAATTGGAATTGTTGATCAAAATGAAATAGATGATTTAAATATTTTAAATGCAACTAAAAAAGCTGTAACAATGGCAATAGAAAATTTAGAAATAAAACCACATTTAATATTAGTTGATGCTTTAACAAATATAAATACTAATGGAATACCATATAGATCTATTATAAAAGGAGATGCTAAAGAATATAGTATTGCTGCAGCTTCGATTTTGGCAAAAGTTACAAGAGATAGAATAATGAGACAATGGGATGAAGTATTTCCACAATATGGATTTGCAAAACATAAGGGATATGGAACATCTGCACATATTAGTGCATTAAAGGAATATGGCCCATGTATGTTGCATAGAAAAACTTTTATAAAAAATTTTGTATAAAAAAATTATAAAATACAAAGGAAGGAATTAAGAATATGGAAAATAATAATATTGATATTAGAAATATCATAAATAAGAAAAGAAATAAAGTAGAGCTTAAAGATGAGGAAATAAGATATTTTATACAAAAATATACTAATGGAGAAGTATTAGAAGCTCAAGCAGGTGCATTACTTAGTTATATATATTTAAATGGATTAACTGATAAAGAAACTTTAAGTTTTAGTTTAGCAATGGCAAACTCAGGTGATAAATTAGACTTATCAGAAATTTCAGATCAAATTGTTGATAAACATAGTACAGGTGGTGTTGGAGATAAAGTTACTCTTATTTTAATGCCATTAATTGCATCTTTAGGTTTACCAGTTGCAAAAATTTCCAGTAGAGGTTTTGGAATCTCAGGAGGAACTATTGACAAATTAGAGTCTATTCCAGGTTTTAATACAGAAATTTCATTGGAAAAATTTGAGGAGAATATTAAAGATATAGGTGTTAGTATAATAAATCAAACATATAATCTTGCTCCTGCTGAGAAAAAAATGTATAGATTAAGAAGTTTAGTTTCATGTGCTGATTGTCTTCCTATTGTAGCAGCAAGTTTAATGAGTTTAAAACTTGCATCTGGAAGTAATAAGATTGTTTTTGATTTAACTTGTGGTAGAGGTACTTATATAAAAAATAAAGATGATGCAAAAAAATTAGGTAAGATGCTTGTAAAATTAGGAAATGAACTTAATAAAAAAGTAGGATATGTTATTACATCTATGGAAGAACCTTTAGGAAATTCAATTGGACATATTTTAGAAATAAAAGAAACAATTAGATGTTTAAGAGGAAATATGCCTCAAGATATTGGTGATGTAGTTGTGGCTCTTGGAAGTGTTATTTTAGAATTATCAGGTAGAGGAAAAAATTTAAATGAAAATAGTAAAGTTATCATTGATGCAATAAATAGTGGAAAAGCTTTAATGAAATTTAAAGAAATGGTAGCAGCACAAGGGGGAGACATAAAATATATAGAAGAACCAGAATCTTTCGCAAAAGCAAAATATATTGTTCCAGTTTATTCTACAGAATCTGGTAATATTAAATCTATAGATGCAGACGTTGTTGGAAGTATCGCTAGATATTTAGGTGCAGGAAGAATGAAAGATGATAGTGAAATTGATAAAACAGCTGGAATCATTTTAGAGAAGAAAATTGGTCAATCAGTAGAATCTGGAGGAGTTTTAGCATATATTCATACAAATGATGAAAATAAAGTTTTAGGAGCAACACAGAATTTAAAAGATGCATTTAAAATTACAAATGGCAAAGTACTAGTTCCTAAATCTAGAGTTTTAGATATAATGTAAAATTAATAAATATAGAATAGTGAAACTTTATAGGATAAAATTAATTTTCACTATTCTTTTTTATCCTAGTAAGTATATTGTAAGGAGAACATATGAATATTTTAGATATTTTAGAAAAGAAAAAAAACGGAATAAATCTTAACAAAGAAGAAATTGAATTTTTTATTAAGGGATATACTGATGGTACTATAGCTGATTATCAAGCAGCTGCTCTAATTATGGCAATTTGTATAAATGGTATGAATGAAGAGGAAATTTTAAATTTAACTGTTGCAATGACAAATTCCGGAGATAAAATCGATTTTTCTGATATTGCAGATAATATAGTAGATAAGCATAGTACAGGTGGAGTAGGTGACAAAGTTACAATTATATTGGCTCCTATAATATCTGCTCTTGGAGTTCCAGTTGCCAAAATGTCTGGAAGAGGTTTAGGCATAACAGGTGGAACAGCAGATAAATTAGCTTCAATTCCAGGTTATGATTTAGAAATCTCTATAGAGGAATTTAAGAAAAATGTTAAAGAAATAGGAATAAGTTTAATAACTCAAAGCTTGAATTTAGCACCTGCTGATAAAAAGATATATGCATTAAGAGATTCTATTTCATGTACTAATAGTATACCTCTTATTTCATCTAGTATTATGAGTAAAAAAATTGCTTCAGGCGCAAATGCGATAGTACTTGATGTTACATGTGGTAATGGTGCTTTTGCTAAAAATGTAATTGAAGCTAGAGAACTGGCAAATTTAATGAAGAAGATTGGAAATTTAGCAGGAAAACCTACAGTATGTGTTTTAACATCTATGGAGGAGCCTTTAGGAAGATTTGTGGGAAATATTTTGGAGATTAAAGAATCTGTAGAATTTTTAAAAGGAAATTTTGAAGAAGATGTTAAAGAGGTAGTATTAGAAATAGGAAGCAGAATGTTAGCTTTAGCTGGTTTTTCTAATGATTTTGACTATAATAAAGATAAAATGTTAGAAGTAATAAATAATGGAAAAGCTTTAGAAAAATTTATACAATTGGTAGAAAGACAAAAAGGTGATTTATCTTATATTTATAATTTAGATAAATTTGAAAAAGCAAAATATGTTTTGCCTATATATTCAGATAAAGATGGATATGTTTCTAAATTAGATGCATTAACTATAGGAAAAGTATCTGTAGGGTTAGGAGCGGGAAGAATAAAAAAAGAAGATTCTATTGACTATACTGTTGGATTAGAATTATGCAAAAAGGTATCAGATAAAGTTTCTAATGGAGAAATAATAGCTAAAATTTATGCAAAAAGTGAAGAGGATGCAGTAAAATTCTCATCTCAAGTTTTTAGTGCTTTTGAAATTTCTAAAGATGTTGTAAATTATAAATCACCAATAATTGAAATTATATAGAAAAAAATTATTTGAATAAAGTTGTATAAATTTAAAAATAATAATATAATATAGAAGAATTTTTAATAAACAAAGGAGGAATTATAGTGGATAAAACAAAAGGACAAGCTTTGAAAGAGAAATTATTTAATAATAAAAAAAGTGGATGGGAAACAGTTAGTGATTCTGAAAAACAAGAAATTTTTAAATTTGCAGATGAATATATGTATTATTTAAATTCATCAAAAACTGAAAAAGAGATAGTTTCAACAACTAAAGAAATATTATTAAAAAATAATTTTAAAGATTTAAAAACTGTAGAAACTTTGAATGCAGGAGATAAAATTTTTTATATAAATAAAGATAGAAGTATTTATATGGCAGTTATAGGTTCAGAAGATATAGAAAAAGGATTAAATATAGTAGCTGCTCATGGAGATTCTCCAAGGTTAGATTTAAAACCAAATCCATTATATGAGCAAGAAGGAATAGCTTATTTTAAAACACATTATTATGGTGGAATAAGAAAATATCAATGGGCTACAATTCCACTTAGTCTTCATGGATTATTTGTTAAACCAAATGGTGAAAAAATAAGTGTTATAATTGGTGAAAATGATGATGAACCTACATTTTTAATAAGTGATTTACCACCACATTTATCTATGAATCAAAATGATAGAAAATTAGTAAATGGAATTAAAGGTGAAGAATTAAATATTATGGTAGGATCAATACCATATAGTGAAGAAGGGCTTTCTGACAAAATAAAATTAAATATATTAAATCTATTAAATGAAAGATATGGAATAAAAGAAATAGATTTTACAAGTTCTGAAATAGAATTTGTTCCAGCTTTTAAAGCTAGAAGTTTAGGTTTTGATGAGAGTTTAATATCTGCATATGGTCAAGATGATAAAGTTTGCTGTTATACAGCTTTAAGAGGAATTTTAAATATAGAAAATCCTAGTAAAACAGCGGTATGTGTGTTAACAGATAAAGAAGAGATTGGATTTGAAGGTGTTACTGGAATGTGGTCAAAAGTATTTGATACATTTATTATAGAATTGATTGATAAAATGGGACAAAATAGACCAAATTTATTAGAGAGAGTATTTAGCAATTCTAAAGTATTATCATCAGATGTTGATGCTGGATATGATCCTGGATTCCCAGATGCTTTTGATAAGAAAAATGCTTCTGTATTAGGTGGTGGTGTTACAATTGTTAAATATACAGGATCAAGAGGTAAATCAGGAGCATCAGAATCTCCAGCAGAATTTATAGCAGAGGTTAGAAAAGTTTTTGATGACGCAGGAGTTCCATATCAATCATCAGATATGGGAAAAGTTGATTTAGGAGGTGGAGGAACAATTGCAGTTTGTTTCTCACAAAGAGGAATGACAGTTTTAGATTGTGGTGTTCCTGTTTTGGCTATGCATTCTCCTTATGAAATAACTAGTAAGTTTGATGTATACAAAGCTTATAAAGCTTATGAAGCTTTTTTCAAGATTTAAAATTATAAATTTATAAAAAAAGAGTCTTTGCAAAAAATTTTTCAAATATTAATTTTTATTTGGTAAAAATTTTTGCAGACTCTTTTTTATTAAGTAGGAAAGTTCTATGTAGATAGGCTTAAGTAAAATCATTGCACACAATTTTTGTTAAAATTGGAGGTCGAACAATTTAACGTGGATTTTGCAATATATTTTACAGTAAAAATTTCAACTATAGTTCTTGAAAAACAATTTTGTTTTTGTTAAAATAAGTATCATATTTTATATAGGAGGTTTTTTATGTCTATTCATAATGAAGCAAAATTAGGTGAAATTGCAAAAACTGTATTGATGCCAGGTGATCCATTAAGAGCTAAAATGATAGCTGAAACATATTTGGAGGATTATAAACTAGTAAATGAAGTTAGAGGTATATATGCATATACAGGAAAATATAAAGGAAAGGAAATAACAGTAATGGCATCTGGAATGGGAATGCCTAGTATGGGAATTTACTGTTATGAATTATATAAATTTTATGAAGTAGAAAATATAATAAGAATTGGTTCATGTGGAGCTTATAGAGAAGAATTAAATTTACTTGATATTATTTTAGTTGATAATTCTTATAATGAAGGAAATTTTGCAAAAAATTATTCTGGAGAAGAATGTCATTTTATAAGTTCATCAAGTGAGTTAAATGGTGTAATTGAAGAAACTGCTAAAAATTTGAATCAAAAATATGTAAAATGTAATGTTGCTACAACAGAAGTTTTTGATCCATATTTACCAGATCCGTTAGATTATGCTAAAAGATTGCCTAAAGAATATAATATATTAGCTTCTGAAATGGAAAGCTTTGCTTTATTTTATACAGCTAAAATTTTAAATAAAAAAGCTTCTTGTTTACTTACTGTTAGTGATTCTAATTGTAAAAAAGAAGAATTAACATCTGAGCAAAGGTTAAATTCTTTGCATGCAATGATAAAATTAGCTTTAGAGACTGCGTGTATATTGTAAGTTTAAGAGTTAAAAAGATGTAACATGAGAAAGTTGATATATAAATTTTAAATATTTAATAGTATCTTTTTGAGAATATATTTTTTTATAAAAAATAAAAAAAATATTCTCAAAAATAATTTTATATGTTAAAATAAATTTGTATAAATATATTATTTTACTAAGGAGAAAGTTATGGAAAATAATGAAAAACCTAAAAGTATTATAATAAGAGTAGGACATATATTATTATTTATTATTGGTATTTTTATTGTAATATCTGGAGCAGTTTTATATTATTTGATATATACAAATAAAGCAGATATAGAACAGGCAGTAAAAAATGATGCAAATGCTATAGTAGAAGTTGGAAATGACAATTTTGATAAGGAGAATACATCTGTTGCACAAATTATTGGAGATGTAGTTGAAAATTCTAATACTGTAAATAATACTACAATCACAACATCAGATGCTTCTTCAAGAAAAGTTCAAAATGAAAATATAATAGTATTGTATGATGGTCTTTTATTAGATGTAGCAGAAATGAAGCAAGTTGATTTAAAATACATAGATTCAACAAATGAAGAAAAAGATAAATATGTTATTACTTATTATAATTATAATAATTTTTCTTTTGCTAATTCTGGCTTAGGATCATTATCTACTCAAGTTTATGACGGATTATTGAAAATTGAAAATGTTGGGAAAGTGGCAATCTCAGAAAGTTATAATGCAATTCCAAGACAAGTTCAAGTTGTAAATGCAATTCCAACAACTATTTTAGATAATAATAGTAAGCTTTCTGATTATGATGCAGTAAAAGTAATTATAGCTGATTTAGATGGTAATGGTACAGATGAATATATATTAGTATTAGCTAATAAAAAAACAGGTTATTCAAAAATATGTTTTGTAGATTCTACCGGAAATGAAATTACAGATTTAGCATATATTGAAAAAAGTAAATGGGAGTCTGTTTCAACTCAAGCTTATTATTTATCTATAAGTAATGTTCAAATTGTAGATGTTGATAATGATGGTGTAATGGAAATACTAATAGAAATTCCTAGATATGAAGGCGAACCTAGTATTAGTTTACTAAAATATAAAAATGGTGAATTAACAGGAGATAAAAATATAGAATGTTCTTTATTACCATAATGCATATATTTTTAATAATTGTATACTTATATTTATATATAAATTATATTATTTTAATTTATATATAAATATAAGTTTTTTTTTATTTAGCAGGAAAGTTCTCTGTAGATAGGCTTAAGTAAAAGCATTGCATACAATTTTGGTCAAAATTGGAGCACGAACAATTTAACGTGGATTTTGCAATATATTTCAATAGTTTAATATAAAAAATGTTCACAATTGTTCTATTAATCGAACAATTTTTAAAATAAATGTGAATTATTTGTGAATTTGTTGAAAAGACTAATTTGATTTTATATAATAAAATAAAGTGTATCTTAATTAATAAAGGCTGGTGATGAAATAATGATTAATACTAATCAAGATGTTTCAATTGCTTTAGAAATTTTATCTATGAAATTATCAAAGAATATATTTAATAAAGATGAATTGAAACAAATTTTAAAAGAAAAAGAATTGGTAAATTTAGGCGATAAAGAAACAATAGAAAAAGTAATAAATATTTATGGGAATGAAATTAAGGAGGAAATAAAAAATGCAAAAAAATAATAAAGAAAGTTTTCGTAAAAAAACACCAATAGAAGAAAAATTATATTCAATTGCATCTGAAATTACAACAGAACAAGAATGGATCGATTATATTTCTACTTATTGTGAACCATTTTGTGAGATTTTTGCAAAATTAGAAGCAAATGTTAATAATAAAGAAAATGCAAATGATAGAAAACCTATTGCTATTATAACTGGTGGTCAACCTGGAGCTGGAAAATCTTCTTTAATACCAACATATAAATTTTTATTAAAGAAGAAATTTAATATAGATGCAATAGTTAATAATGCAGATTTTTATAGATTTTGTATTCCTGGAACAGATAAAATTTCTATAGATTTTCCAGAAAGTGTATCTAAAATAACAGATCCAGTTGTAAAAGCAATGAGAAAAAATCTTATGGAACAATCTATTTTAAGAAGTCAAAGTATTATAATTGAAAATACATTAGGAGATACTATAGCTGTAGATTTATTAAAAAGAAGCAATGTTCATGAATTATGGGTGGCTTTAATGGCAGTACCTAGAGAAGAATCATTATTATCTGATTTTGAAAGATATATAAAATTAAAAGAAGCATCTGGTATTTCTAGGCTAGTAAGTATTGATGCACATGATAAAAGATATTATGCTTTGCAAAAAAATGCTCTACATTTAGAAAATGAAGGGATAAGAGTTATAGCACATTCTAGAGGTAAGACTGAAAATGATTTTGCTGTAGTAGAATATGATAGTTATGATTCAAAACGTAAATATCAAAATATAGTAGAAGCAATGAATTGTATAAGAATAAAAAGTTATAAAGAAAATGTACTAGGTTATATAGATAGATTAGTAGCTATTAGACAAAAAATGGAGAAATTTGGAATGACTCATGATGAAGAAGAGGAACTAAAAAAATTAGAAGAAATTATAAATTTATCTGTATCAAAAAATTTAATAGAAAGTAGAGGTAAATAAATGATTGATTTACATATTCATACAACATATTCAGATGGAACAAAAAGTGTTAAAGAAATTTTAAAGCAAGCTGAAGATTTAAAATTAGATTGTATATCTATAACAGATCATGATAAATGTTCTGCTTATAAAGAATTACAAAATATAGATATAAGAAAATATTATTCTGGTAAAATAATAAATGGAATAGAAATAAAATGTTTTTATAAAGGAAGTACTATAGAAGTATTAGGATATAATTATGATTTTGAAAAAATGAATGCATGGGTTAAAGATTTTTATGCAGATAAAGATAGAAAAATTATAGAAACAAAATATTTTAATAAGTTATATGATGTATGTGAAAAATTAAACTTAACAATGTCTAAAAGAGAAGATATAAAGTGGAATCCAGAAAACGATTGGGGAGGAAAAACCATATATGATGAAATAAAAAAGCATCCTGAAAATGAAAATAAATTACCAAAAGATTTTTGGAATGATGGAGTACAAACTTTTTCAAAAAAATATTATTGTAACAAAGAAACTATATGGTACTTAGATAAATCTTCTGATTTTCCAAGTGTTGAAGAGGCTGTTAATGCAATAAAAAATTGTGGCGGATTAGTTTTTTTACCTCATATATATATTTATAAGTGGATGAAAAATATCGAAAATGAATTAGATGAACTAGTAACAAATTACAAAATTGATGGAATAGAATGTTATCATAGCGATTTTTCTGAAGAAAATATAAAACATTTGAATGAATATTGTGATAAAAATAATTTCTTAAAAAGTGGTGGTAGTGACTATCATGGTGATAATAAACCACATATACAATTAGCTGTTGGAAAAGGAAATTTAAATATACCTACAGAAATAATAGATAATTGGTTTAATATAAATTGTTAGCATAAAAATACAGTAATTTTTCTGTGAAAAATATAATATAAATGTTGACAATTTAAAGATTTTTTTATATTATAATGTATATAATATTTACGATGAAAAAGAGGGAATATATTAAAAATTTATTTTAAGTGAGTTAGCGATAGTGAGAAGCTAGTAATAAAAAATATATTTTGGAGCTTTGGAGTAATATAAATTAAGGTGGGTTAGTAGAATAACCAAGCAGGGTGGAACCGCGGAAGCTATAGGCTTACGTCCCTAGCATGTTGCTAGGAATGTAAGCTTTTTTTTTTTTTGTTTTCCTAGCTATATAAGAAAGGGGAAATTTTTATGGTAGAAATGGAAAAAATCGTAAATCTTTGTAAAGCTAGAGGATATGTTTATCCTGGCTCTGAAATTTACGGAGGTTTAGCTAATTCTTGGGATTATGGTCCTTTAGGAGTTGAATTAAAAAATAATGTGAAAAAATTATGGATGAAAAAATTTGTACAAGAAAACAAATATAATGTTGGATTAGATTGTGCAATTTTAATGAATCCTGAAACCTGGGTAGCTACTGGTCATGTTGGAGGTTTTTCTGATCCATTAATAGATTGCAAAGAATGTAAAACACGTCACAGAGCAGATAAACTTATTGAAGAATGGGCTACAGCAAATGGAAAAGACTTAATTGCAGATGGTTGGACTGATGAGCAACTAGTAAATTTTATAAAAGAAAATAACATAGTGTGTCCAAATTGTGGAAAACTTAACTTCACAGAAATTAGAAAATTTAATTTAATGTTCAAAACATTTCAAGGTGTTACTGAAGATTCAAAAGCAGAAATTTATTTAAGGCCAGAAACTGCTCAAGGAATTTTTGTTAATTTTAAAAATGTTTTAAGAACAACTAGAAAAAAATTACCTATGGGAATTGGTCAAATTGGTAAAGCTTTTAGAAATGAAATTACACCAGGTAACTTTATATTTAGAATAAGAGAATTTGAACAAATGGAGCTTGAGTTTTTCTGCAAACCAGGAACTGATTTAGAATGGTTTGCATATTGGAAAGACTATTGTAAAAATTGGCTTTTATCTTTAGGAATGAAGGAAGAAAATATAAGACTAAGAGATCATAGTAAAGAGGAATTAGTATTTTATAGTAAAGCAACAACTGATATTGAATTTGCTTTCCCATTTGGTTGGGGCGAACTTTGGGGAATTGCTGATAGGACAGATTATGATTTATCAAGACATATTGAACATTCTAAACAAGATTTATCTTATTTAGATCCAGATACAAATGAAAAATATATACCATATGTTATCGAACCATCACTTGGATGTGATAGAGTAACACTTGCATTTTTATGTAATAGTTATGAAGAGCAAGAAATTGCAGAAGGTGATGTAAGAACTGTATTACATTTACATCCTGCACTTGCTCCATTTAAAGTTGCAATATTACCACTATCAAAGAAATTGAGTGATAAAGCAAATGAAATTTATGAAGATTTATCAAAGAATTTTATGTGTGATTATGACGAAGCTGGTAGTATTGGAAAAAGATATAGAAGAGAAGATGAAATTGGAACTCCATATTGTATTACTGTAGACTTTGAAACAGAAAATGATGGATGCGTTACAGTTAGAGATAGAGATACAATGGAGCAAGTTAGAATAAAAATTGATGAATTAACTAAATATCTTAAAGAAAAGATTGATTATTAATATATTATATTAAGAAATAAAGTTTCCATTATTTTAGCAAATGATGGAAACTTTAATTTATTATTATTATTTTTATTATTATTAAATAAAAAATAGATATAAAAAATACTTTACATTATGAAAATATTATGTTAAAATAATATTTAAAATTTAATACATTTAATTAAACGGAGGTAATTACTATGTTTAAAAAGAAAATGAAATTTATCAGTGAAAGAATGGATCGGAATACAATAATAAAAATGAGTGCTACTTTCTTTCCAGTATCCATAGTATTATGTTTTGGGCTATTTGTGGTTTCAAACATAATCGCAAAAATTATAATAGGTTATGTTTTTATTTGCTGGTCATTATGTATGTTTGGTATTTTATACACCGCAAGCACTTTTTATAAAGATAAAAACAAAAAATTGCGAGAAATGGTAAGTAAAGAAGATATTCCAGAGGATAAATTGCTAATATTTGATTTTTATTGTGAGAAAGAATCAAATAATATGATTGAGATAGTTTTTTGGAGAAATTCATATCAAATAATTCTTCAAAGTAATAAATATTTGTGCTTTGAAGAGGAATTGTATAGTAAAATAAAATCTATACTAAAAAAATATTTTGTTGAAGATGATAAAGAAAAGATTATAATACTCTTTGATAAAAATAAAATAAATATGAAAAAACTTCAAAAGTATTATCCAAAAATAAACAACTTTGAGTATTATTGTATATAGATGTGTGTTAAAAGCAGAGAAGCAAGTTTGTTTTTCTGCTTTTAAATTTTTTTGATAATAACTGTTGACAATAAAAGTTTTATATATTATAATAATAATCGTTCTAGAGAAATAATATACGCAGGTGTAGTTCAATGGTAGAATTCCAGCCTTCCAAGCTGGCTATGCGGGTTCGATTCCCGCTACCTGCTCCAAAAAATTACAAAACATTTTGTTTTGTAATTTTTTATTAATTTTAAATATGCGGGTATAATTTAGTGGTAGAATGTCATGCTTCCGACCTGATAGCGCGGGTTCAATTCCCGCTACCCGCTCCATTAAGTAAAATCGTCGCACCGGACGAAAACGATTAAATCAACTGTAAAAGGTCGATTTTTTTGATGACTTTTATTTTAAACGAGGATGGTGTAAGATGATTAATATAATAAAAAAGAAATTAAAATAAGTAATGAATTATTATCTAAAATTGAATGGGCTTGTATTGAAATTAAATAGTTTATCTTTTATTCCACAGCAACTACTAGTTGATCGAGATATTGAAAGAGAAAATTAATAAAGGATGATAAATTATGAACGAATATTTAAAAAATTTAAATGAAGAAATAAGAAATTATTTAAAAATTCTATCACCAGAATTTCCAGAATGGTTATTAGAATATATTTATACTCCAGAGATGATGAGGCTTGATGGGATAGGAAT
>CANRGN010000004.1 GCA_947630235.1 uncultured Clostridia bacterium | reverse complement strand
CTTCACCATTTTCATTTGTAGGTTCTACCTTTTCAAATCTATAACCAGTTCTAACTTTGTCATCATATCTTGTTATTTTGTCTCCGTATGTTGCTGTAGATGTTTCTGTTACTGTATCATCTTTTTCACCGTCATAATAGTATTCTACTTTATACTCAAATTCTTTGAAATTATAGTAATAGTAAACATTGATTGTATCTGTAGTAATTTCTCCACTTTCTGCTCCATTTTTATCTACTAATTTATAAATGTTTGAAACATTTTCACTTGGTGATGTTGTATATGGTTCACCTATTAAATCCCTAATAGTTTCATTTTCAACAACTTCATCTGCAACTTTTGATGGAACTTTTTCAGGGTCTTTACCAAATTGCTCTCCAGTTCCAGCTATATAATGATGAACTACAACTTCGCCATACATAGGCTCAAACTCTACTTCAACGCGTTTATCTTCTTTTACATTTATAAAATTACTTAAAGTAATAGTTCCATCTTCATTTTTTTGATAAATAATTTCTGCATCAGAAACTGCATTTTCACCATAAATATATGTTTTTGTCTCAGTTCCATCTCTATCTATACAAACTATTGCTATAGATTTTACATTATAATATTGTTTTGGCTTAATTTCTATTCGCTGTTGTGATTCGTGATTATATATTACTTTTTCAAGAACATCAACATCTTGTCCAGTAATTGTTCCACCATCTTCTAATATTTCTTCTTTTATTCCAGTTTCTTTATTAGTTCTATTTTCTTTATGTGGTATTACTTTAGTAGAGATATTAAATTCTCTTTCATACCAGTAAACAATTTCAACTGGTTCTTCTGTAAACACTCCTTTATATGAATCATTTGACTTATCTATATATACTACATTTTGTATATCTTTTGATAATTCTGGTGGCGTTGTTGGAATATAATTATTTAATGTTTTTCTTTGTGTTTCATACTCCAAACCAACATAACCATCTATAATTTGATCTGGACATTCCTTAATAGAAATTCCTACTTCTTTACCTTCATCGTTAATAACTTTTTCTAAATGTTTTACCGTTATTCCTGCAGGTATTCTTTCATAATAGTAAATTACTGTTATGTCATCAGCTTTCATTGTTCCAGTTGAATTTTCTGGTACAATATTTCCTTTTTGATCTTCTGCAGATTTATAATATGTTATATTTTTTCTTGATGTTTCATATTCTTTACTTTCATATCCATCTATTACTTCTTCATTTAATAAAACATTTTGTGTATATTCATCTCCTACCTTTTCTAGGTATTTTACTATAACTTTAGATGTTTTTCTAAATTCTACTTCTATATGTTTATCAGATTGCATATCTGTAAAATATTTTGATGGAATTTTTACAGTACCATTTTCTATTAAATTTGTATAGTTTATTGCTTTCTTTTCAGCATTTGGTCCATTTGAAATCCATATATTTACTATTTGATATCCTGGTTTTGGAGTCATAATTATTTCCTGGGTATTACTATCGCCTCTAAATACTTTTTCATATGGTTCTAGTGTTGTTTGGTCTGACTGATTATCTTCATCTGGATAACCTGAGATTGTTCCACCTCTTACATTTTCCTCTACTCTACCATCAGAGTATTCTTCTGTATGTGAAACTACTTTAGTTGTAATATTATATTCAGTTCTATAATAAAGTTTAATTACATTATTTTCTTCTTTTTCTGTAATCGTTAATCCAAACTCACCTTGATCATTTGTTGGCTTTTTATCTACTAATTTATAACCTTCTCTTTTACTTTCATCATACTCAGTTATCCAATCGCCAAATGTTGCTTCCTTTTTAACTGTTTCTTCATCTGCTCTTTCACCATCATAATAATATTCTACTGTATAACCGAATTTTGCTTTTTCATAATAAATTCTAATAACATTATCATTTGGATTATCTGAAATTGTTAAGCTTACTTTACTTTCGTCTTCATTATTTTCAGGAGTTTTGTTTACTAATTCATATCCAGTTCTATTCTTGTCCTCAAAATCAGTTACTTCAGATCCATATTCTGCTTCATATTCCATAGTTTCGTCATTATCAATTTTATTATCATAATAATATTCTACAGTATATTTATATTTTTTTAATTTATAGTAATAGTAAACATCTTTATCAGCCTCTGTATATTTGCCAGTTGTATCTCCCTCAGTTCCAACTACTTCATAATGATCTATATCAACAGGTCCTGTTTGATATGGCTCTCCAACTAAACCGTGAATAGTTCCATTATCCACTTCCTCATCTGCTTTACCATCTTCACGAATTATATGATGAACGTTAACATTACCCTCTAAAGGCTCAAATTCTGTTACAATATGCTTATCTTCAGTAACAGATTGGAATTTTGTTACTGCTACATTTACTCTTTCATCTTTTACTTTTACTTCAACTTTGCCTGCATTTTCTTCTCCGCCCTCAATTGGGTCCTCGTTTTCTTCTTCACCTCCAATTTGGTCTTCCTTTTCTTCTTCATCTTCAATTTGACCTTCATTTTTTTCATCATCAGATTTTTCGTCTTCCTTGCCATACACAACACTTTCAGTTGATTCACCTTCATCTGGTGTTGAAATAACTTTAACATATTTTACTTTATATCCATACTCTGGAGTTATATTTATCTGTTCTTTAGAATCTTTCTTTTGCTCAACTTCTTCTATAAACATTTTTCTTTCTTCTTTTGGATATTCTTCATTATATTCACCAGTTATAGTACCTCCATCTATAACAACATCTTCCTTTACTTTAAAATTCTCACTAGTCCTACTTTCTGTATGTGGTATTACTTCACTAGTTATAGTATGTTTTTTTATTTCATAATAATATGTAATTTCTGAATCTGTTGTATATGTAAATTCATCTGTTATTTCTGCTGAATCTAGATCATTTGCTATTCCTAATTCATCAAAACTTTGAGTTGTTACACTCGTAAATATGTAATCAGATTTTAATTTATTATACTTATCATTATCTTGTAATTTATATGTATCAATTGCAGAAACTGTATAATTTCCTTCTTTATCAAATTCTATTTTTGAAGGAGTAGTTTTAACCTCCTCTTCAACAGGTTTACCATCTAGGAAAACAGCTTCTTCTGTTCCTTGTAGATAATGATGTATTGTTAATTCTATAGGTAATGGTTCATAGTAATAATTAACATCTATATCTTTTCCACTTTCATAAATTCCATTAGCATTATTAGGAATTAAAAGCTCTCCATTTTCTTCTTTTAATGTTAAACCTTCTAAATCGCCTTTAGGCTCGGTTTCATATTTATCTCCTGGTTTGCCTTCTAATATTTCATCATCTGCTACTTTAATATCTTCACCATTTTCATTTCTAAAATAATGATGAACTTTAACTAAACAATATTTTTCATTTTCAATTGTAATTGTTTGTTCTACATTTTCATCCTTTAATTCAAATTCCTTAACTTCATCAGACAAAATATAATTTTCTGGTGCTTTAGTTTCTTGAATAGAATATTTTCCTGCTTTTTCAAGTTCTACTATTGCTTGTCCTTTTGAATTTGTAGTTGCTGTATATTCTTTATTTTTGCTCTCTTCCTTATTTTCACCTTTATATGTAATCTTAAACTCTGCTCCTTCTAGGTAAACTTTATCCCCATCTTTAGTACCTTTTTCAATCTTTTCAATAGTTACAGTATGGCTACGTTGTGAAAATATTACAACTATATGCTTATCCTCCGTCATTTTTTCAAAAAATCCTTTTGATATCTTAACTGTTCCTGTACTATCAGGTGTAAACTCTATTTCCTTTTCATTTACAGTTATCTTGGTTATTACATAATTTTCATTTGGTTTAATTTCTATTTCTTGAGTATTATCTTCTCCATATTTTACTTTTTCAACAAATTTTTTATTTTCAGTATACCCATCGATAACATTACCTGTAATATTTCCTCCATTTCTTTCTCCTTGCAAATTAACTCCAACTTCTGTTGTTATAGTAAATTCCTTTAATTTATTTTCTACTATTAACTCTTGTACCTCTGGTATTGCTGGTTCAAGAATTTCTTGTCCATATTTTATAACATAAGCATCTGCATCTGTTGAAATATTATTTTTAAGTATTTCGGACTTACTTGAAGCTGTAACACTTGTACTATCAAAATCTCCAACTGCATAATATGAACCATCTGTCGCTTGTACAACACCATCTACACTATCAAAACCATTACCTTGAATAACATCACTCCATACTATAGAATTTGAATCATCAATTGCAACAATAAAACCAGCATTTTCTCCGTTATTTGATGTTACTATTTTTTGGCTTCCATATTGAACACTACTACTGTATGTCCATCCACCAAGTAATAACCCCCCATCTTCAGTTGCTGTAACAGATGCTATAACTTCATCAGAGCTACCTCCGATAGATATTGATGAATCATATTCTCCAGTCTCCTCTTGCAATTTAACAAGCATTCCATCATATACGCCTTTTGTAGTCAAAGAATAATCTCCACTAATACTGCCACCAAAAGAACCTACCACAGCTAATTTGCCATTTCCTTCTAAATCATCATATTTAATAATATCATATACTTCATCATTGTTTGAAGAATTACCTATTTTCCTTTGCCATTTATAAGAACCATCTGTACTAAATCCAAGTACTACAGAATCTATTGTTCCATCCGTTTTTGCATTAGCTACTGTAATTTCTGAATCTTTTCCCACAGTCAATGTTTGTCCAAAATTTACTCCAACTGCAAAACCATCAGAAGTCTCAGTAATTGTTTCTCCCCAAGCAACTGAGCCACCACATAAATCTTTATCCCATTTATGTTGTCCATCACTTTCAAAAGCACATATAAACCCACTTTTGTTTCCATTTTCAAGATAACTTCCTGTAACGGCAACATCTCCACTTTCATTTATAGCAACTGAATTTATTCTATCATTTTCTTTAGTTCCTATTGTTTTTGCCCATTGTTTATTTCCTTCTTCATCTATTTTCATTATAAAACCATCAGCTTGACCATAGTCAGTTACATCTAACACATCTCCATTATAATTTATGCTAGATGAATCAACATATCCTACTACAGCATACATTTCTCCATTAGGCTCCGCCTCTATCTCATATAATTCATCATATCCTTCTCCACCAACAAGTTTAGTCCATTCAATTTTTCCATCTGAAGAATATTTAACAATTATACCATCTTGGTTTCCATATCCTCCATTTAAATTTTCAGCAGATGTATTAACATCTGTGCTTCCAACTGCAATTATACCTCCATCTGATGTTTTTGTAGCTGATTTAAATTCAGTAATATACTTTGAACTTATTGAATTATTCCATAGTAATTCCATATTTTCTGATTTTTTTGCTGGTTTACTAGCATCTATACCAAAATAATATGTTCTATCCTTTTCATCTTCAGCAAGCTGATATCCTTCTGGTGCATCTATTTCAACTGCTTTATAAAATCCCTCAGGCAAATTTGCAGTAATCTTTCCATCTGAATCAGTATATACTTCATCAAGAACTTTATTATCAACTGTAAGAGCTGATGTTTCAGTTCCATCATCATTTATTTTAACAATTTTAAATTTAGCTTTTTGAAGTAATTCTCCATTTTCACCTTGTTTTTTTAAGCTAAATATTGGTTTGTTAGTATACGTTATTGTTAGTGTTTTTTCTTTTAATTCAGTATTTGATTCATCTGCTATCGTTCCTTCTATATCCTCTTCAGAATTTACTTCAATAAAATCATAACCATTCTTATCATCATTATCAGTATTACCTTCTTCATCTTTTTCTATAACAAACTCAAGTTTTCCATCTTTATTTTTTTGTGCACGGAATTTTACCACTTTATTGTTTAACCTATATCCCTCTGGTGCATACGTTTCTGTTAATTCATAATAACCTGATATACATTTATTTTCCACATACTCGTATAAATCAGTAAAAGTACCACTACCATCTTCACCTATAGTTAAGTTTTGTTCTATTTTCGTATCTAAACTTTTTAATTTAAACTGTGCTCCTGCCAAAGTTTTTCCTTTATCGTCTTTCTTTACTATTTTTAAATTATATGTTGGTATTTTCTCATTTTTTATTTTTATAGAAAGTTTTGCTACTAAATCATTTTCTGTTATGCTTTTTTGATCATCCAATTCAATACCATCACCAGAATTTATGCTCTCAATCTTTAAATCGCCTTCACGTGTAACTTTGAATGTAACTTTACGATCTTTACTCTCATCCAAATAATATCCTAATGCTTTAACTTCTTCTAAAGTATATTGCTCACCTACATATAATCCACTTATATTAATCTTTCCTTGTTTTGTAGAACTATATGTACTTCCACCTTCTTTTTGTCCTTTTCCTGTTAATTTGAATTTAGCTCCTTGTACTGGTTGTTCATTATCATCAACTTTAGTCAAATCTAATGAATACCTTATTTCATCTTGTACATTTACTTCTAAAGTCGAAGTTATATTATTATCATCTTCTTTTATTGTTTTACTCTCTGTAACTAATCCATCTTCAATATCCTGAACTTCAATTGTTTCATTTTTTCTAACAAGCTTAAATTTATAATTTTCTGTTTTTAATTCTACTCCTCCTGGTACAGATGTTTCTGTAAGAGTATATTGTTTATTTAATGATAATCCTGTAAATATTACTTTTCCTTCTTCATTAGTAGCCCCTGTTTTCTTGTTTCCATCTTCATCTGTTACAGCAAATCTTGCATTTTTTATATATAAATTATCTGTACCTATTTTTGTTTTTGTTACCTGTAAATTTACTTTAACTTCATCTTCTAAATCTATTTTTAAAGTATCACTATTTTCTAATTTTTTGCATTTACCATCACCAGTGAATTCTACATTTCCATCTTCTTTTAATATAAATGTATTTTCTTTAGTGCTTAACTCACAAGTATCCGGAACTTTTATTTCCTTTAAAGTATACGTTACTCCAACATTTAAATCTTTAACAACTATTTTTCCTTGTTCATCTGTTGTTAAAATACGGCTTTTTTCCTGTTCAACCCCTTCGGTATCTTTTTCCATATAACTTAAACTATATGTAACACCAGAAATTGGTATTTCAGAACTAACTTTATATTTATTTAATTCTAAATCAAACTTTTTAACAATCTTTACACCCACTTTTGCAGGCTCAGTATATAAATCTATTTTTCCACCATCTGTAACATAATCAAAATATACAGCATGTGTACTATATGAAGATTTATTATATAAAATCTCTTGTGGTAATTTAACTTTATAATATAATTCAACTTTTTGTTTACTTTCTATTTTATAATCATTTAATAATATTAAATAAGATTTTACATTTTCAAAATTATCAACACTATTCAATAATTTCCAGCCATTATCTTTATTGTT
The DNA here is from genome assembly GCA_947630235.1 of uncultured Clostridia bacterium. Taxonomy (GTDB): domain Bacteria; phylum Bacillota; class Clostridia; order TANB77; family CAG-508; genus Scatovivens. Next base: position 71,171 of record CANRGN010000004.1, on the reverse strand, counting down.
TACATCTTCTGTAGGATCTTCTTTTTCAGAATAATAAACTTCCATTTTCTTTTTTACATCTTCATTATCTACCATAATTCCTTCATTAACCATTGTTGTACTAAACTCAGATTTCAAATCCGTTTTATTTATAATAGATTTATTTCCTTTATAAGGAATTTTACCTAAAATTCTTACCCCTGTTACTGTATTAGGATAATTATTTGTTAAACTAATATTAATTCTAGCTTCTTGTGATTCGTTTTCCACTTCTGCTACATTTGGTGCTATTGTAATTTCATCACTTTGATCATTATCATAATCAGTAATACTTTCTAAAGTTATTAATGAAGTAGGTGAGATAAATTCCAATTGACATTTTGCATTTCCTACCTGTTCTTCTTTATCGTTATTACTATTAACATCATAACTATCTTTTATATTAGTATAATACTTATTGCAATATTCATTATATGAATATAAATTAAGATCCTGTATATCTGAACTTATTCTTGCATCTGGAGTAATATCGCAATCAATTGTTATTTTATATGTTGTTTTTTCTTCATTTGATGTTAATATTTTAATTAAATATTTACCACCTTCCCTATAAACATCATATACATCTACTTTTACATCTTTTTTATCTGTATCAATCTTTTTTACATCTAATTTTATTATATTTTCAGGTAATTCTACTATAAACTCTCCATTTTTCCATTCAGCATCTCCAATTTGAGACTTAATAGTGTTAATATATATCTTAGTATTTGTTGTTTCCTGTGTAAATACTTTAACTGGATCTATACTAATTTTTGCATCTGATGTTTCAGAAACCAAAGTTACCTGGTCAGAAACATCTTTTGAACTAGCCTTTATTGAATTGGTTTCTTTTTCTTCTATATTAGCAACACCTGTTAAATATGTATACATTGTTGAAAATGCTTCTATTTGTTCAATAGAAAAATCTTCCACTATTTTATTTGCATCCAATTTTTTCAAATGATAAACATATAAATAACTATCTTTAGAAGGCTTACTTGTAACTATTTTTATATGTCTAATATTTTCACTATAATTAAAAGGCTGTTTTTCTGTACAGTTTTTCAACTCATCTTTTGAAAATTCTTTAATTAATTCATCTGTATCAGCATTATAAACCCAAATTTTACCATCTTCACCTAATGCATTAATTACATTAGAAAAGTAAATTCCTGTATTAGTAGTATAATTTTCTAATATATTTTCATCAATTTTATCTCCGTAACCATTATCATCTGTTTTTGTTTCACTCAATTCATAAGAATTAATAACATTTATGTCTCCACTATATGCAGACCAACGAACAGTGTACTTATAATTTCCTTTATATTCAGAATTATTACATAAATTTAATAAATCTTGTTTAGACATTACATATCTACCTTGTGGCTTACTTACCCATTTTTTATCTAAAAATTGAATTCCAAATGAATGACTATAATGTCTAACTTCTCCTTGCACTGGTGGTTGTGTTTCTTTAAATATTATTGGAAATGTAGCTTGAACAACATTTGATTCTTTTTTACCTAACTCTTCATTAGGATTATTATAGCCTGTATATTTACCAGTAACATTAACTAGTAGTTGTGTGTATGAATTTATTTCATCAATAGCTTCTTGTGGATATGTAACAGATACATTAAAACTATTCTGTCTTGATAAGCTATTAGTAATAATACCTTCATCATTTACTGTACTTTTTCTATTCATTTTTATTGTTCTAGTAGTTTCATCATAGTTATATTCTATATTTGAATCTGTACATACCACAGTTTCAGGATTTCTTCCATTCAATTGTGGAATTTCAGCTGTTGCAATTACTTCGTTCAATAATAATTTATTTTGTGTTTCACTAACCTTAAAATTAAAATCTATTTTATTAGAATTCATTTTATCATAATAATATGTTGAATTATATGTATTTAATTTTGCAGATATATCTCCATACCAATCTACCGTAATTTCATATTTTTTCTCGATATCAACTTTTTCACCATCATTATTTACATATTTTCCTTTTAAAGTTATCGTACTTTTATTACTGTAATTATTAGTATTATTAGCAATATCAGCAATTACACTACCAAATATTAATTTTTGTGTACCTGCATTTATATTATTTAATTTAATTTCAGTTACATCATTAGATAAATAGTTTTCTTTTAAAACATCATCTTTAATCATAAACATACTATAATTAAAATTGCTTCCATCAATAGAGATTGTTCCATCTTCTAGTGTACCTTCATCTAGTACATTTAATTCCATATACAATGTATCTTTACTATTTATTTGCTTACAGGTTCCATCTACTTTTTCTGCATAACCGCTATCGTCAAGTTTTTTTCTTGTAAAATATACTCTAAATTCTACATTATTTTTTGCTTCAGCAATTTTACCTTCGTCTTCATTTATAACATTATATTCAGCAGATCTTCGTTGCTCTGCAGTTAATTGCATGGCAGTGTTATCCACATTTTTTACACTATTTGTGAATATACCAACCATTATTAGCACTATTATTGCAATAATACTTATGATTATTGTTATTTTTTTATTTTTTCCACTCATAAAACAATCTCCTTTCCTCTTTTTAGTTATTATTATATTGTTTATTCTCATAGTAGCGTTAAAAACATAGATGAAAGAAATATGTTATAATTGTAAATATATTTTATATTTATAATCTTTATTCGACTTTTTTCGACATTTTTCGCACTTATGTGTATAAATATAAGTTTATTTTTTATCACATTTTCAGCCGTGTCATCAAAATCTATTTATTAAAATTCATGATTCTTATCAATTTGTTGATTTCCATGAACTATATATTATTTATATTGTGATTATAAATAAACTTAAATTTATACACATAAACATTTTTATAATTTTTTGCAAAATGAAAATATCATTTTGCATATTATTTGTTATCAATCAATTAACAAATATAATAAAAAGAGTTTTTTCAACTTTCTTAAAATATGTATTTTCAGCATTTTCTTACTAACACATATTTTAATGATACATTTTTAGCTATATTAGCAAGGAATAAATCTCTTTAATATCCTAATATTTCACTGTATACATTCCTTGAAACATATAATCTGGAAGAATATTAGAGTGCTGCACGACACCCGTATATTGTCATTGCTGTTGTTCGGATTGTTGTTGTTGCGGTAATCTGCTGGATTGTTGTTGCCGTTGTTGTTGTAATTGCCACCGCGATTCCTCCTGTTAGCGGATGAATAGGCATTTTGATTTATCCCCACTTGCCAAATGCTTCCCAGCATTTGGCAAGTTATATTACTTTTTTCTCTACCCTTCGTACTACCTGCCATATTTTAGTATGATATAATTTAAAGTTTATCGCCTTTAGCTTACAGTACTACGTAAAGTGCTGCACGACACCCGTATGCCGCCATTGCTGTAGCTCGGACCGCCGCTGTAGTCCGGACTGATGCTGCCGCGGTAATCTGCTGGGATGCAGTCGTTAATGTTGTAGTAACAGCCACCGCGATTCCTCCTGTAGTCGGTGCCGTAAGCCTCTAGAGTCCTGTCCCATATATTACCTGCCATGTCATATATATTATTTGCCTTTGTTGCCTCTGAACTTCCACTTGGTATCCATACTTTGCTCCCTTGATTTTTTGTTTTTGTGCTACCATTTTCATCTGTATAAGTTAATTTTTTATTTAAAAAATTTCCCCAATCAATAGAATCTAAGCCTACGTCTTTATATTCTTTAGTTTTCGTATCCACAAGCCACTGCAATGTTCTATCCCATTGGCATCCCCATATCATACTTGTTTCTACATTTCTATTCTCACCTTTTAATGCTTTACATTTTTCATACATTGTATACCATGTTTGACTTGATATATCTGTATCTCCTTTTACTACCTTTGCTGTTCCATTTAATCCACCTGTTTCATATCTCCCTATATAAAAGCCACCATATTTTTTTATGCTTTCTATTGTTTTTTCAAATGTATTTTTTAATTCTTTACCTAACTGTTCTTTATCTGTTTCAGATAAATATCTTGATAGATAATCATCTTTATCATAACTACTTAACAAGTCAGGCTCTCTATCACCAGTTTTACTTGTTATATTTATTTTTCCCTCTTTCTCAGACCAATTATCATTAGTTCTTCCATTGCTATCAAAATTATATAATTTTCCACACATTTTTCCATTACTATCTACTCCATACATATCACTTGGATTATATACTGGCACCCATACCCATTGGTTTCTTTCTTTTTGTGCTGTTTCTTTATTATCAGACGTTACAGATTCGCTTCCTTCATATATTACAAATCCGCCATCAACTGTATTCTCTCCTTCTATTTGTGATGCTGTATATCCTACTGGAACAGGAATTTTCATTGTTTCTGTTTCACCATTTTTCTCACTGTTTACTACATTACTTTCACTTCCATCAGTATTATTACTACTAATTTTTACTTCAACAGCTGTTACTTTACTATAATCCCATCCTTTTGATAATTCTTCCATTATTTTTTTCTTTGTTTCTGCATCTGGGTTAGATTTTTTATTTTCAGTCGCATCTTCATATGTATCCGCCAACATATCTGCCTTTCCCCCATTAGCAGTTTTAGTTACTTCTTCTCTTCCAAACCATTGATTATTTTTCATTACTACCACTACACATACAACTAATATAACTATCACCACTAAAATCCATGTTACTATTAATACTTTTCTACTGTTCTTTTTCATATTATCACCAATCCTTGTATAACATATTTAGGTTTTTAATAATGGCTTTACCTATAAACCTTTACATATACACTTTCATAAATAGCAAAAGAGTATAAACATAATCTATATACATTAAAAACTCAAATAAGTTGATTATTTAAAATTCCGATATTTTAGTAAACAAATTCCATATCGAATAAAAAATAGCTATCTATATCTAATAATCGAATCTCAATCCTTAGCTATATTTTTATCATCACTATATTTTTCTTTATATTTTGATATTTTTAAACATCACAAAAAAGCTAGACAAAATTGCCTAACCTAAATTTTTATATTTTTTTCTTCTTTTAAAGGGTATTAGTGTGTGTGTGTGTGTGTGTGTGTGTGTGTGTGTGTGTGTGTGTGTACAGCCACAAGGGTTTCAGGTGTTTGTATATTAAAATTCATTTTTTTCATCATTTTTTCTCCTTTGTATTTCTATATTTTTCTTTTGTTATGCAATTTTAATTTTACTTGTTATATATAAAGTAAAATATTATCAATTTTTATAAAAAATCTTATCTTACTCTTTTATTATACCACAAAAAACTTTGTTTGTTAATACCCTTATTTTTCATTAAATTATATAGGCTTACGGATTCATCTTTTTATGCCATTTTATTATTTTTTCATTACATTTTACTTATTATGTTTACACAATTTTTCATATGTATTTTTGTAACATTTCTGTAACATAATTCAAAAATTGCACTAAAAATTTCCTTATTAATCAAAAGTAGCCAAAGGAACGTCAATATAAATGTAAAAAATCCTATTGACTTTCAAGAATATTTGTTTTTATTATATACATATACTGAAATTTGAATAATAAAAATGAAATAGAAGAAAGAAAATTGAAAATAGTAATTCCAATTTCTAGTTCACCTAAATTATATGATACACATGAAAAAATTTTAGAAACAGATTTAGAAGAAGGAAATCTAAATAAATTACCATCTAGAACAAATATATATATATATTTGATAATATTTCTTTATAGTTTTTATATAAAAAGAAAAATAGAGCCATGCTCTAAGAACATAGCTCCGCAAAAGGCATTTTTTGTCAAAAATCTCGAAAAGGTGTAAAAAAATGTTATATAAAAACCTTGAAAAGGTGTAAAAAATGTTGTATAAAAACTTTGAAAAGGTGTAAAATGTACTTGAAATAAATCTTGAAAAAGTGTATCATATAAATAGATATATGTATTGGAGGAATCGTGTTATGAAAAGGAAGGTATATGATAAGTTAGTAGAATGGAAAAAACAAAGCAGTGGAAAAACTGCACTTTTAATAGAAGGTGCAAGACGTGTTGGAAAAAGTTATATTGCAGAAGAATTTGCAAAAAATAATTATAGATCATATATACTAATAGATTTTAGTAAAGCAAATGACAAAGTAAAAGACTTATTTAATCAATATTTAGACGATTTAGACACATTTTTTATGATGCTATCTACATACTTTTCAGTACAGCTATATAAACGAGATAGCTTAATTATTTTAGATGAAGTTCAATTGTTTCCAAGAGCAAGATCAGCAATAAAACACTTAGTTGCAGATGGAAGATATGACTATATAGAAACTGGCTCATTAATTTCTATAAAAGAAAATGTAAAAGATATTTTAATCCCATCTGAAGAAGAACATATAAAAATGTATCCATTAGATTTTGAAGAATTCTTATGGGCGCTTGGTGATAATACTCTTATGCCAACAATAAAAAAGTTGTATGGTGATAAAAAAGAAGTAGGTCAGCTAATACACAGAAAGGCAATGGATTTATTTAGACAATATATGTTAGTTGGAGGAATGCCTCAAGCAGTTGAAATATTTGCAAAAACAAAAGATTTTAATCAAGTTGATAGACAAAAAAGAATAATATTGGATTTATATAAAGATGATATTGCAAAACATACAGGAGGTTATTCTTTAAAAGTAAGAAGTATATTCAATCAAATTCCTTCGCAATTACAAAAACATGAAAAAAAATTTAAACTAGCATCAATAGAAAAAGGTGCAAAATATAGAGATTATGATGATGCCATTTTTTGGTTAAATGATAGCATGATTGTTAACAATGCATTTAACACTACAGAACCAAATGTTGGTCTTAAAATGAATACAGATTTAGTATCAATGAAATGCTATATGGGGGATACTGGTCTATTAATTTCACATACTTTTGATGAAAAAGGTATAATGAGTGAAGAAATATATAAAAAAATATTATTTGACAAATTAGAGTTCAATGAAGGAATGTTCATGGAGAATATAGTTGCACAAATGTTGGTCTCAAATGGAAATGGTTTGTATTTTTACTCGAATTCTTCAAGAGAAAATAACTTAGATAGAATGGAAATTGATTTTTTAGTTCAAAAAAGTAAAATTACAAGTAGGCATAATATTTCACCAATAGAAGTGAAATCAGGTAAAAATTATACAACAAATTCATTAAATAAATTTATAAAAAAATACAAACAATATTTAGACACTCCATACATTATCCATACAGGAGATTATAAAGAAGAAAAAGGAATAGTCTATTTGCCAGTATATATGACTGGATTACTAGGATAACACTATATAAAAGGAACTCTGTAATATAGATGATTACTTCATTTTATTAAATTTTCTTTATGGTTGGTATATTTTAAACACGAGAGAGGTGGATTTAAACCTCCAAAGTCTATATAATATTTGACGAAATATTATAATATATAATATGTTTAGAAATATAAAAAATATACAAAAAAGTAGTCAGATGGAAGTAGAATCTGCTACGTCCATCTGACAATTAATTATATAAAACATTTTTTAAATCAAATAATTCACTTTCTTCAATACTTTCTTCAAGAAGAATATTTCCAAAAAAGTTCTTATTAATCGAATTATTAATATCATCAACCATTATTTCTTGATTTAAAGAATTTTTAATAATATATATTCTATTTCTTTGGTATACTTTTTCAATATTATCTATTACTAATGCATAATCAAGAAAATCTTCTGCAAATTCATTACCAGTAATAATATATAATTTTTTTTCATTTATATTGTACAAAATATAACCATCTACATAATTTATATCTAATTTAATTTTTACATTAGCTACAGAATATGTACTATTCAATTCATTAATACTTACTAATTTATTTTCTAAATTATTAGAAATTTTTTCTATTCTGATTTTTATAGAAAAATATTTAAATATTATTATAAAATAAACACTTAATAATAATATTTCACCATTAGAAATACTTAATAATTTTGAACCTTTAAGATAACAATTAACAAAATGTAAGCTTCCTAAATTTAATAAAAACATTATCCAATGTAAAACTTTAAATCTTTCATGATTATTTTTCAAACTGCCTTCAAAATTTGCTAAATGAAAATATGTTTCTTTTAAAAATAAAAATATCAAAGGTATAAAAAATAATTTGTAACCAAAAACATATAGATATGATGTAATCCCTATCATAATAAAATTAAAAAATTTAAAATAAACTTTTTTTTCAATAATAACATATAAATTTGCAAAACTTATGGTTACTAATACAGATCTTAAAATTTTAAATGCCATATTATCATTAAATATAAATTCTATAAGTTCACTGGCAACAAGATAACTAAAAAATACAGGAAGATAATTTCTTAAAAGAATATCTTTTTCTGTAAAAATTATACTTAAGAAAGACAATATTGCAATTATAAAAAATACTAATACTGGTATCCATATATTCTTAATAGCCATACAGTGAACACTTAAAGTAAAAGGCAAAATACCTGGTAAAAATAGTCCAATTGAAAAAAACAATATTCCAAAACATATCATTTCAAAAAAATTAAGTTCTTTATCTCTTATAATACTTATTATAACTATTAAAGTTACTACTACCCAAAATGCAATCATTTGCGGGCTAACTACAAATAAATATTTAGTATATATATTATATACAAATAATATAGCTAATTTTATATAACCAGGAATTCCGCTTTATAAAATTCAAAAGCCAGTTAGCACCAAATTTTATTCCCATCCATATATGAGAAAATACAAATTTTATCCCCGTCCATATATGTGAAAATATATATTTTATTAAATTCCACAATTTTGAAAATATAAATTTTAAACCATCTGGTATCTTTAAAACTAATTTCCAAATTCCTGCACCAATCGATTTTATCAATTTCCAACAAAAGCCTAATAAAGCTTTTAATATATTTGGAATATTTAATATTAACTTCCATATAAGCTTAGCAACAAATTTTATACATAACCATACCAATCCAACACAAAATCCCAAACATATAAGACAAAACTGAAGAAAAAATTTTAGTAATATAAGAAGAATATCCATAACTAATTTTCCTCCTTGTTTTCATCAGATTCTATTTCATCACTCTCATTATCATTTACTTTTATTTCATTGTTTTCTGAATTTTCTTTATTATCTTCAATTCCATCACTATTTTCATCAATTTCATTATCTCCATTTTCATTATTATTATTTTCATCTTCAGTATCAGAATCATTCTCTGGTTCTTGATAATCCTTTTGAAAATAAAATATATAACCATTTACATATTCTAAAGGCACAGGATATTCTGAGTATTCATTTTCTCCTATATATTCGTCTGGTACAGAATATTCTTTACCTGATATTTTCTTACCAGCTTTTACATGTCTTACAAAAGATTCATTTTCTAAACTAACACCATCTATTTCCTTTAAGAAAGATTTTAATTCTTTTTTATTATAATATGAAGAAATTTCTTTAAGCACTTTTTCTAATAAATCTATATTTTTATTACTTACACACAAACATTTTTCTCTAAATAATTCTCTATCATCTTCTACTATATATACTGGAGCAAATTTTTTATTAAACTCTTTTAGTAGAAGTGGTGATTTTAAATTTTCGAACCCCACAAAATAAAGAGGAATATAATACAAACCTATTGGATTAGCTCTATTTATTGAATCAAAATTTGTTGATATAACATCTTCATCATTAAAATTTAAATTTTCATAAAATTGTGAAAAATTTTCTTCCGTAAAGTTTTCCTTTGGAATTAGCATTGGTACTTTTTTATAAGCTGTAACTTGTCCCTCTTTCATAAACTTCTCATATATAGAACTTTCGTCTAAAATAACACCAGTAACTCCATCTACTAAAACCATCATTCTTCTTTTTACATTTGTATATTTCTTACTTTCTTTCAAAGATTTTCTTCCTAATTTAGTAATTTTAAAGTCATTATCAATTTGACCAGTAACTTGTAATGTTTTACAAACAGATTTTATAGTTTCATTTGGTATTCCCGTAATGTTTTCTATATCACTAAAATCTATTGAAGACGAAATAAAAAAAGTTAAAATATATTTTTCTAATACCTCAAAATTCTCTATAACATTTTCCATTATATCTAATTCCACTTTTGCTATAGGATATGCTAGATAATAAAAATATTTTGGAGCCCCTAATTGAGGATGTTCATCTATAAATTTTTTAAAATCTTCTATTACATTAAAACCAAAATGTACTTTTTCGGTATTTTTATTTTTGCTTTTTTTGCTCAAATTTAGGACCTCCTTTACCAATTCTTCTATATAAATCTTTAGATTTTATAAAACTTCCCTTCTTATCTTCTACTACGTCTTTATACATAGCTTTTACAAATTCACCAAAATCTTTTTCAGTACTTGGTTTATATGTATATTGATCATCATTTATATCATCATCAATCTTCACATTTCCTTCATTTTCACATTCTTTTAAAAACTCAAAATCACCAACAATAACAACTTGTTTTTTAGGACGAGATAAGGCTACATTAAATCTTCTAAGTTCAGATAAGAATCCTATTCTTTGTTTATCTGGTGGTCTTTTATTACTTCTAGTAATTCCATATATAATTAAATCACGTTCTTGTCCTTGAAAACTATCTAATGTACCAACCATATCTTTAATTTCTGAAGCCTGATATTTATTTTTAAATCTTTCATTCAAAGATTTTCTTATATATCTTAATTGATCTTTATACGGAACTATTATACCAATTTCATTTTTCTCAACTTTATTATTATCGAGTAAATATTCAACTAAATCTATAATAATTGCACACTCAAGCTTATTTACTCTTCCTCCTCCTTCTTCTTTGCTATTCTCAAACCTCATTTTTCCATAATCCAAAGTATCAATTAAACAAAATGGTTTTTCAAGAAAATCTACTAAAGGAGGTAACCCTCTTTTAAATTCAGCTGATTTATATTTACTCTCATAAAAATATATTGATAAAAGATCCGCAATTTCACCTGGCATTCTAAATTGTGTATCTAATATAGTTTTATTTTTTTCATCAATTAAATCTGTATATAAATAATCAAAGAAACTATTTTCATATAATTTCTGTTCAAGAGGTATTCCTAACTCTTTTATAACAGATAAAATTTCTTCTTTTGGACTAGGTGGAATCTGTTTGTGATCACCTAACATAATAGTTTTATTACTTCTAGCCATAGGAACTAAAGCATTATGCAATTGAATTTGACCTGATTCATCTATTATAGAAATATCAAAATCAATATTTTGAAATATTCTTCTAGTACTTATTCCTATACAAGTAGCACCTACTACTCTTGTTGATTTTAAAATAATTTCTGAAGTTATTGCATCATTTCTTTTTTTAATTTGTTCTTCCCATTCTTTATTTCCTTGAATTAAAACTTCTAATTCTTCAATTACTTTTTCACATTCTTTTATACTATTATTCAGATAATCTTTTACTCTTACTATAAACCCTATATCTGTCATTCTACTAACATAAAAAGATTCTACATTTTTATCTACAAATTCGTGTGTTTTAATAAATTCTTCTAAATCATTTACAATCATTTCCTTATCTATATCTAAAATTGCATCAATATACTTATTATAAGAATTTACTAATGCTTTTTGAGTATAATATTTATCTCTATATTTACTTTTAAAAAAAATTTTTAAAAAAGGTAATTTAGGAATCTTATTTTCAATATATTCTATTTCCATAGAAACATTAATGTATTTTAAATACGTTTCTTTTGCCATTTTTAAAAAATAATTAAAATCACCAATAATTTTATTTAAAATATCAGAATTATAATTACTAAATAATTTTTCAAATTCATTTTGATACTCTTTTAATTTTTTATGTTTATCTTTTATCCCTGTAATTTTTTCATCAAATAATACCTTATTCTTTTCAACATTTTTTTCTAATAAATTACTTAAACTACTTACTTTTTGTTGATACCAAACTTCTCTATTATTTTCTTGAATTTTATCTTCGTTACCAATTCTAATACTATTTTCTCTTATTTCTTCTGGTAAACGTTCTAATACATTATCAACTGCTTTATTATTTTGAGAAGATATTAAAACTTTTTTTCCTTGACTAGCAAAATAATTTACCCATTCCAATATAACAGTTGTTTTTCCAGTTCCAGGAGGTCCCCAAACTAAATAAAAATCTTTTGCTTTTATACCATTTTTTATAGCTATTTGTTGAGAATCTGTAGGTGGATAATCAATCTTAAAATTCTTCTGTTCTTCTTTAGGTAGAGATTTAATCCTATCAACTTCTTGTTGCTTTCTTTTCCATTTTTCTTCTAAAGCACTTAAATCAATATTTTCAAATTCTAAACATTTTCCTCCATTAGCAAAAATATCATTTAAATATTCACCTTTTTCTAAATTTCTCATAGATGAAATAACATTATTTCTAACACGAGATTGAACATTAGTATATGTAAGAGAAATAGTTCCACTTGTAGGAATTTTTTCTACACTAATTTGATTAGGGAAAGAAACAACAATACTATTTTCATTCTTATCTATTTCAGAAATCTTACCTCCGATTGGTCTTTTTAATGTTCCAAAGGTATCATTTATATCTATTCCTATTCCTTTTTCATATCCTTGTTTTCCTATACTATCTACAAAAAATTTATATCTAACATCAGAATCCACATTTTGAAAAACACTTTCAAATTTAGTATAATTTAAAGTTGTTTTTGATACTAAAGCTATTCTTTCAAGATTATCTTCCAGATCTGTAAAATCTTTTGCATATTTTAAAATATTTGCCCATTCATTACAAATAGTTTTTTTACTTTCTTTTTTTTCAACCTTGTGCAATCTTTTTTCTTTAAAAATATTAAATAACTCTTCTGGATTAAAACTCTCACTTTTTTTATTTCCATATACAGTTAAATTACCACCTGTTGCAATTCGAGAAAATGAAATATTATTACATTTTACCAAAATACCGCTTTCAGCCATATAATGTCCAGTATTTATATCTTTTTCTTGAGAATATGTAATCATCAATCTTCTTTCATCATCTTCTTCATTAGCTTCAATATTTCTACTTAATGCAACAGTAAAAACTAAATCATCAATACTATCATCCAAAAGATTATCAATTAATATGTTAATAGTAGGTTCATGATTAGAATCTTCTCTATAATAAATTAAAAAATAACCTTTTGATGCCGTATGTTCTAATAAAGATTTTACTCTATTTTCTTTATATGTTTCTATTAATTTATCTAATACACTAGTAAAATAAAAATCAATACTTTTATTTGGACTTATATCATTTAAATTTAGATATTGGTTATCTGGCCATAAACGATTTTCCATCTTATCTCCTTATTATCATTTTATTTTTTTCAGCGTTTTCTCTTTTAAAGAAATCTTTATCTAGTTTTACAGGCAAATCATATTTGTTATTTGCTATACTCATTTTAAATAATCTATTTTTTATTTTATCTTTTAGCTTTTCCATAATTATTCTTTTTAAAACCTTTCAATTGAAATAAAACCTCTTCCATATTACGATACCTATCACTAGGATTATTATTTATTAATTTAAATATGAAATTTACGAAATTATTTGTGTATCCTTTAGCTTTTAAATTTTGAACTAACGGAAATTGTTCTCTCATTTCAGAATTTCCATTTAAAAAATCAGTTCCATATGTAGGAAGATATCCTAATAATAATTCACAAAACATTATTCCTAAAGCATATTGATCTACCTTCAAAAATCCATCAGCTGATCTTCCATTGCTTTGTTCTGGTGCTTTATATCCATTTGTTCCCTCACCATAAATTAAAGGTATAGCAGTCAATCCAAAATCTATTAAATATACATTTCCTGATTTATCTAATAATATATTTTCAGGTTTTAAATCTCTATGATTTATGTGGTTAAATTTTTTTTGAATACTATTTAATATGTAAATTAATTTTTCAATAATATCAAATGCTTTTTTTTCATTTATTTCATTATTATTTATTGCTTTTCTTAAATTTTTTTCACCAACATATTCAGAAACAATATATATTTTTCTATTTCTATAATCCACAAAATATTCATATACTTGTGGAATATATGGTGTTATTCTTGAAAAATTAATATTAGTTATTATTTCATTTCTTACTTGATTTTCTTTATCATTTTGTAATGGAAACTCCTTTATCCCAACTAGTCTACATAAAACTTCATCTTTTCCAATCCAAAACTTAACATTAGTATTTGGATTTTCATGTATTGTATCAATTCTATTATACTTTCTTCTCAAATTATAATCTAAATCTGCCATATTCTTTCCTCAATCCTTTTATATTTTTTCATTAATTTCTTTTAATTTTTGTATACATGTATCTAAATTACATCTTAATAAAGGTAAATTACACATACTTATAATTAAATCTTTAATATCCTTATCTACGTCAATAGAATTTACTAATTCTGTTAAATTATCCATATAATTCTCAACACTTCCTATAATGCTAACCTCTCTATGAAGTAATAAATATAAATATATTATTCCCATAGAATATATATCAAACTTAGACCAATCATAATTTCTATTTCTAATATCAGCATTGTGCATAACCTCTTTAGGAAGAAAATTATTTTCTCTAATTCTATCACTAACTGTCGGTTGCTCACTATTTATCTTAATTAACTCGAAATATCCAATTTTAATATTTACTTTTCCTTCTCTATCAAATTTAAATAAAATAGTTTGAGTACTTAAATTTCTATGATATATAACTGGCTCAACCTTTCTCAAAACTTCAAGTGCATTTGCAATTTGAATTAAAACTTCTGTTGCTTGTTTAGTTGTAAGATTCATAGCATATTTTAAAGGTATGTATCCTTTATTTCTATGATATCCAATATATTTATAATAAGAAGTATTTGCTGTAGGAATACTAAACTCATCTAAAAAATATTTCTTATCTTCCTCATATTCTAAATTTTGAGTTATTATTACACCTGTGTTATTATGATTTAAATTATTTTCTAATTCAATATCAGCATATTCCCTAATAATTGCTTCTTGACTGAATCCTTCATATCCACCTGGTTTTTTAATATAATATGTACAATTATGTTGACCAAATTGTCTGTCTCTATTTGGTTCAGCATATAATACTTCTGCATCACCTATAGGAAAGTATTCTTCTGGGAAGTCAAAATTTTCATTATAATGACTAGTAAAATATCTATTTACCAATCTATAAAAAATTATTAAAGCATCATGTAAATTCCTTACATATCTATGGATTTCTAAATCGTTTTCTATCTCTCCATTTTCATTTATAACTTTATTTATTGTCTTTTTATTATTAGCATCATTATATGTTAGTGAATTTCTATTTGAAATTAACTCATCAAAAATCTCTTTTTCCGAACTATTTATCATATTGAGTTTTTTTAACATATCTATAGCAGCTTTATTTTCTCCAGTACCTCTTGGAATATTTTGATGTTCTCTTTTTTCAACTAAATGGCAAAAATTAACCAAAGCAGTTCTTAAATCACTAACAGAAGTAACGGGATCCACTTTGTAATTTCTTATACAACTTTTAACTTTACTATATATATCATTATATTTTTCTAAACAGCTAAAATAAGAAATATATTCTTTTCTTCCCAAAAATTTAGAACATACTTTATAAATTATCTCTAAAAGTTTCAATTCTTTAGAATACAAATCTTCAGAAAATGGTTCATTTTCATTTAAATTTTTGAATTCATCTATTAATCCCAACTCCGTATCACTTAAGTGAGCTTTTCTAATTTTAGAGCTTCCTATACATTTTTCCATTAGATTTAGAAATTCCCTAATTTTAATTATAGCTCCTTTACAATCATCTTTTAAATTCAAGCATACATATTCAATAATAGGATATAATTTTTCCCTAACAGTTACATTTGAATTAGCAGATAAAAACTTTAAATAATTCAAATATTCTTTTTCCATAATCGTTCTCCTAAATATATTTTTTTATATTGTATCAATAAAAAAATTTTTTTTCAATAGAAAAAATAAATAGGAAATAAGTGGTTATTCACCTATTTCCTATTTAAACTTTTTATTTATGATATTTTTTCTTTATAAATATAATCAAACTTGTAAGAGTAAAAAAGTGATTGACAAAAAATTAAAGAATTTATATACTAAATATAGAAAATGAAGAAACCACAAACGTAGTTTGCCAGTTTAATATGTAAAAAAACACATCAAACCATCAAGTTACAGATGTGTTTTTTTATTGTCTATTTGCTTAAAATTATAACCACTATAATTAAAGCAAATAACTGTAAAAATTTCTAAGAAAAAAATGAGCGAAATTTTCGCTCATTTTTCTTAAAACTTTTTACAGTTAATTATTTATTCATTATTTCCTCAAATTCAACTCCATCAATTTTCTCTTTTTCCATAAGAACAGTAGCTACTGCATGTAATTTATCCATATTGTCTGTTAATAATTTAACTGCAGTTTGATATGCTGTATCAACTATCTTCTTAACTTCTGAATCTATTAAAGCTGATGTTTGTTCACTAAAGTCTTTACCTTGTGCAAAATCTCTACCTAAGAATACTTCTTCTTGACCAGAACCATATTGAATAGCTCCTAAAACTTCGCTCATACCATATTTTGTAACCATTGCTCTAGCAATTTTTGTAGCTCTTTCAATATCATTGCTTGCACCAGTAGATATATCTCCTAAAACTAATTGTTCTGCAACTCTACCTCCAAGTAAAGATACTATATTTTCTTCCATTTCAGATTTTGACATAAATGATTTATCTTCAGATGGCCTATACATAGTATATCCACCAGCCATACCTCTAGGTATTATTGAAATTTGATGCACATTGTCTTGTGTTGGCAAAAATCTACTTACAACAGCGTGACCAGCTTCATGGAAAGCAACTAGTTTTTTCTCTTTATCACTAATTACTTTTGTTTTCTTTTCAGGTCCCATTGTAACTTTAACCATAGCATCTTCTATTTCTACCATTCCAATTTCACTCTTATTTCTTCTTGCAGCAAGTAAAGCAGCTTCATTTAATATGTTTTCCAAATCTGCACCAGCGAAACCTGCTGTATTTTTAGCTATTGTACCTAAATCAACATCACTTGCTAAACGTTTCTTTCTAGCATGAACTTCTAATATTTGTTCTCTAGCTTTAACATCAGGGCTTCCAACAACAATTTGTCTATCAAATCTTCCTGCTCTAAGTAATGCTTTATCTAAAACATCAGGTCTATTTGTAGCTGCTAAAACTATAACACCTTCATTTGCAGCAAAACCATCCATTTCAACTAATAATTGATTTAATGTTTGCTCTCTTTCATCATGTCCTCCACCAAGTCCAGCACCTCTTTGACGACCAACAGCATCAATTTCATCTATAAATATAATACATGGTGCATTTTTCTTTGCTTGATCAAATAAATCTCTAACTCTTGATGCACCAACACCAACGAACATTTCTACGAAATCCGATCCACTTATTATAAAGAAAGGAACACCAGCTTCTCCTGCAACAGCTTTTGCAAGTAATGTTTTACCTGTACCAGGTTGACCAACAAGTAAAACACCTTTTGGTATTCTAGCACCCATATCTGTGAATTTTTTTGGTGATTTTAAAAATTCTACAATCTCTTCTAATTCTTCTTTTTCTTCATCTACACCAGCAACATCTTTAAATGTAACTTTTGTTTTATCTGTATTATTAATCATTCTAGCTTTGCTCTTTCCAAATGTCATTGAAGAATTTTTTCCTCCTTGATTTGGATTCATTAATAATACCCAGAATATTAAAAATACTATAAGAATTAATACTGGTGAAAATACACTTAATAATGTAACTATCATTGAAGTTTCTTCCTGATCAAGTTCAATTGCTCCATCCACCATTTTTTGATTAATTTGATTCATTAAATTATCAACACTAGGTATTGTAACTTCTTTAGCTACATTATCATCACTAATTGTAACATCTGCTACTGTACCATCTGATGATAATACTATTTTTTCTACTTTTCCTGCAGCAATATTATTTACAAGTTCTGAATAATTCATTTTAGTTGAAGCATTGTTCATAGCTGCACTAAATATAACAACTGCAAGAATTATTAAAACTAGCCACATTGCCAAATTTCTAATTCCTTTTTTCAAGTTTTTTTCCTCCTCTAATTTT
Source organism: uncultured Clostridia bacterium (assembly GCA_947630235.1). Taxonomy (GTDB): domain Bacteria; phylum Bacillota; class Clostridia; order TANB77; family CAG-508; genus Scatovivens. The sequence goes on along the minus strand of CANRGN010000004.1, from coordinate 52,822 downwards.
CATTTGAATAAAATATAGCATACCAAAAATTTAATAGCAATAGTTTTTTGAAAAAGAAATATTGCTGTAATATTGTGTTTCTAGGCTCTTGCTACGGATTATTAAAGTATTTTAAATATAACAATTTTATTATTTTTTATTAAAATTTTCGTATGTTTATTTGGAGTTAAGTATTTATTTCCTTCTGCTTTATTGCATAGCTTAATTATATCATCTATATGAATTTTTTCTATTCCCAAAGTAGTTCCAAATATCTTTTTTATAGAAAATAATATCAATCTTTTTTGAATAACTATATCTTGCTTATTAAATTCTTTTAAATTTAGAATTACTGTAGGAGCTTTTTCTTCATTGTTTATATCGCATGATATAATTTTAGTCTTATTATCATTATTATATACTTCTAAATTTAAATTTTTTTCTTCTATTAATATCTGTTCATATATTTTTTGAGTTTCTAAATCTAAATATTCAGATTCCTCTGAAATTAAATTAGATAATCTTGTTATAGTAGTAATAATATTTGGATTAAATTCTTTTTTTATATATGGTATAACAATATTTCTAATTTTATTTCTAGAAAATTCATTTTCATCATTAGATTCATCATGTCTAGGATTTAAATTTTTTGTATACTCCTCAATATCTTCTCTTTTAATATTTATAAGTGGCCTTATATAAATTCCATTTTTTGGAAGTATTCCTTTAAGTCCACTTGGTCCTGAACCTCTAAGGATATTTAAAAGTATTGTTTCTACTTTATCATTAATGTTATGCGCAATAGCTATTTTATTAGAATTTGTCTCTTTCATAATTTTATTAAAAAAATCGTATCTTATTATTCTGCCAGCTTCTTCTAATCCTTTTTTTAATTTGATAGAATAATCTTTTACATTAGCTTTTAATACAAAACATTTTACATTTATTTTTTCACAAAATTGTAAAACATATTCCTCATCTAATTTTGCATTTTCTCTTATTCCATGATTTATATGCGCAACAAAAATTTCAAAATTTAATTTTGATTTTAATTTATTTAAAATTTGAAGCATACAAATAGAATCTGGTCCACCAGATACTCCTAAAACAAGTTTATCACCAGATTCTATTAGATTATATTTTTTTATTGTATTTATAACATCATCTTCTATCATTATTATCCTCTACATCTCTTCTCCATGATATCTATCTAAATTACCAAATTTGGTATAATTTGGTAACCATGATAATTTTACTGTTCCTGTAGATCCACCTCTGTGTTTTGCTATAATTACTTCCGCAACATTTTTTTCTTCGCTATCAGGATTATAATAATCATCTCTATATAGGAAAATTACTAAATCTGCATCCTGCTCTATTGCTCCAGATTCTCTCAAATCTGAAAGCATTGGCCTTTTATCATCTCTTTTTTCTGCACTACGAGATAATTGTGATAAAGCAATAACTGGTATATCCAATTCCTTAGCAAGAATTTTCAATGATCTACTTATTTCTGAAATTTCTTGCTCACGTGTAGAATTTCTTTTACCAGAACCAGAAACCAATTGTAAATAATCTATTACAACTAATCCTATATCTTTTTCTAATTTTAATTTTCTACACTTTGCTCTAATTTCCATTACTGTAATACCTGGTGTATCATCTATATAAATAGGAGCTTCTGATAAGCTACTAGTAGCTGTAGCAATTTTCATCCAATCTTCATCATCAAGCTTTCCTGTTCTAACTTTATTACTATCAACTAAAGCCTCACTACATAAAATTCTATTTGCCACCTGTTCTTTAGACATTTCTAAATTGAAAATTACAGCTCCTTTATTTGCTTTAACTGCAGCATTAGTAGCAAGATTTATTGCAAAAGCTGATTTTCCCATAGCAGGTCTTGCTGCAACTATAATTAAATCAGATTCATGAAGCCCTGCTGTCATCATATCTAAATCTGCAAAACCAGTTGTAAGACCAGTTATTATACCCTTTTGATTATATAATTTTTCAAGTTCTGCAAGAGAAGCAGCTAAAATCTCCTTCATAGAAAAATATGTTTTTGAACTTTTATTTTGAGATAGAGCAAAAACTTTCTTCTCTGCTACATCTAATATACTATCCACGTCTTCAGATTCGTCATACCCTAACGCAATAAGTTCATTAGACATCTCAATTAATCGTCTCATCATTGATTTTTCTTGTACTATTTTTATATACATATCAACATTAGCTGTTGTAGGAACTTTATCTGGAAGTTCTGCTAAATATTCAAAGCCTCCAACTCTTTCAAAAGATCCCATTTCAACTAACTCGGATTTTACAGTTACTATATCTACAGGTAAAGATTTTGAATATAAATTAAAAATAGCTTCAAAAATTTCTCTATTATCTTCTCTATAAAAATCTTGGGATTTTAATTTTTCTAATGAACTAATAACAGCATCTTTATCTGTAAGCATACTTCCTAAAATAGCTTGTTCAGCTTCTATATCATGTGGTGGTATTTTTCCGTAATCCATTTTTGCCTCCAATTATTTTCCGATTATTTGAACTTTTAATTTTGCTATAACACCTTCGTTTAATTTTAATTCTACATTTGTAACACCAGCATTTTTTATTGTTTCTTTTAAAATTATTTTTTTCTTATCTATATTAATTTTGTATTGTTTATTTAGTTCTTCTGATATTTCTTTACTAGTTACTCCACCAAATAATTTTCCATTTTCGCCTGCTTTTACTTCAAATTTTAAAACTATTTTTGATAATTTTTCTGCTAATGCTTTTGCTTCTTTAAAATCTTCATTCTTTTTAAATGCTGTTGATTCTTGTTTTGCTTTTAAATTATTTAAATTTCCAGTATCTGCTGGAACAGCTAAATTCTTAGGGAATAAATAATTTCTAGCATATCCATCTGCTGCATTTATTATTTGATCTTTTTTACCTACACCTTTTATATCTTGTTTTAAAATAACCTTCATAAACCATATCCTCCTTTATTATTTTTTCTTATTCTGTTTCTGTTAAATATTCTTTAATTTTCGAAATTAATTCATTACGAGCCTCTTCAATTGAAACTCCTTCAAGTTGTGCACCCGCTAAAGTTATATGTCCTCCACCACCAAGTTTTTCTAATATAATTTGAACATTAATATCACCTATTGATCTTCCACTAATAAACACTTTATCTTCCATAATTCCCATAACAAAAGAAGCTGTTATATTACATATTGTTAAAAGTTCATCAGCTGCTTTAGCACAAAGAATATTTGTATTTTCATCTTGTTTATCACATACGGAAATTGCAATTGTATCAGTAACAAATTCTGCTCTTTTTACAATTTCTGCAATTTCGTTATAACTTTCTAAATCTGCTTGGAACCATTTCTTTACTTTAATTATATCAACACCAAATTTTCTTAAAAATGCAGCTGCTTCAAAAGTTCTTACACCTGTTTTGAAAGAAAAATTCTTAGTATCTACCATTATTCCACCATATAAACTTTCAGCTTCAATTATTCTTAAATCTAGGTCTTCTTGTGCATATTGAATAATTTCTGTAACAAGCTCTGCTGCAGATGAAGCATACACTTCATGAAAAGTTAAAACAGTATTATCTATAAAATCTGGACTCTTTCTATGGTGATCTATTACTACTATGTTTTCAGTATAATTTAATAAATCTGGAAATTCTACATAATTTGTTTTATGAGTATCTACAACTATAAGCAAAGTTTCACTCGAAATATTTCTTAATGCGCCTTCTAAATCTATTATAACTTCTTTATATTCATCATCCTCTTGAACTATTTTCCAAAATTTTCCTAAAGAATTTCCTTTTGGTTCAGTAGCAATAAAAGCTTCTTTACCTAATGATTTAGAAAATCTATATAATCCCATACTAGACCCTAAAGCATCTATATCTATATTTTTATGTCCCATTATAATTACATTTTTTGCATTTAAAATTAAATCTGATAAAGTATGAGAGATTGTTCTGGCTTTAACTTTTGTTCTTTTTTCCACTTCTAAAGTTTTACCACCATAAAATTTAATTTTACCATTTTTTCTTACTATTGCTTGATCTCCACCTCTACCTAAAACAATATCCATTCCTGCAATAGCATTTTTATATCTCTCATAATTATTTTTACCTTCATTAGAAATAGAAATACTTAATGTAACTTGAATTCTGGTATCAAGCCCAACATCTTTTACTTTTTCTAAAACTTCAAATTTTTCTTTTTCAAGCATATTCAAATATTCTTGATTAAAAACAAAAATAAAACTATTACTTTCAGTTTTTGAAACAAACCCCTCTGTTTTTGAAGCCCATGATATTATTTCTTTTTCTATTCTTGATAAAAGAGTTATTTTCTCTTCGGGCAACGCTCTTTGAAGAATTTCATCATAATTATCTATATTTATAATACCTATACAAGTTTTTTCTTTATTATAAATATCGAATAATTCATTGTATTTAGTTTCATCTACAAAATATAATGTAAGCATATATTCTTTAAGCTTTCTTTTATCCTTCTTCTTACTTTTTCCTACTCCACAATATATTTTATAAGATTTACCATTTATATTAAACTGCTTAATTATCTCCTTTACTTTATCTTTTTTCTCTAAATCTAATTTTATCTCTTTAACTATAGGATTTAAATAAGTATTCATATCTGTTCCAGAAAATTCTTCTACAAACTTTCTACTTTTCCATACTATAGTACCATCTGTTTCCATAAGAACTAATGGTATTGGAGAATTGATTAAATTATTTTTTGTAGCAGAATTAACATCTGTAGTTAATTCTTGAATATGATTAACTAGTTCTATTCTTTTTTTAGATTTATCTATTGCTGAATAAATTACAATTATCAAAAAAATTATAATTGAAGGAATAATCCATCTTGTATCGTAAAAACATATTATCACTAATAGTGTAGCAATAATTACTAAATGTACAATTACTTTAGATAGTAATCCCTCACTAAAATTATTATTAGAATTTGGCATGTTATCTCCCTTAAAAAATCTTTTTTAACAGATAAATTATACTATCATTGGTAAAAAAAGTCAAATTATAATAATAGAAAAACCTAAATAAGCAATCTTATTTAGGTTTTTCTATTTATATTTTTACGGAAATTTATTTTACAGTAACTATTTTAGTTGCACTTGCTCCAGTTAATTCATCTTTTATTGTTATTGTAGCTTCTCCTTCTGATACACCAGTAACAATACCTTCGTCATTAACAGTTGCAACAGATTTATTGTTTGATGAATAAGAAATATATTCATCAGTTCCATCTTTAGGTATTATACTAATGTCAAGTTCTGCTTCTTTTCCTGGTGATAATTTTGGATTACTAATTGTAGCTGTTATAGTATTTATAGGAATATATGAAAGTATATCTGTTGAAATATTCATATCATACTCTTCAAAATATGCTGTTATAGTAGCAACTCCAGCAGTATCTCCTGCTACAACCATATTGTTTTCAATTTTCGCAATATTTTCATCAGATGACTTTAATACATAACCATCATTTTTAGTTACTCCATCTACTGTTAAAGTAACTGCTGTAGATTCTTTATCTAATACTGATATATAATAATTCTCACATTCAAGTTCTGCTGTATGAACATCATTATGTCCAATGAATATTAAAGAATAATTTCCAAATTTTCCTTTATTTAAAACAATAACTAAAGCTACAATAACCATTACTATAAAAACCAATAATGATAATTTTAGGTTTAAATTACTATTTACTTTTTTTGTATATATTTTTCTTTTATGAATATCTTTTTTTCTTTTTTCATTTAATTTTTGTTCAAACTTTTTATCATCTTGTATACTTTTATTATCTCTTGTACTCATATTTTCCATTCCTTTTTATATTTTTAGCTTTATTTTACTATATCATTAAATTTATGTAAATACTTTTTTTAACATTTATTTAGGGAAATATAAAAATCAATCATTTTTAAAAATTTAACATATATATAATAAATTTCTCTAACCGAGTTAAAATCAAAATATTAATATATAAATTTTTCTAAAATTGAATAACTTATTTTAATTATGTTACAATAATATTAAAAATAAAAAAACATAAAATTCAAAATTCCAAAATATTCAATTTTTGAAATTTGTTTTTTTCAAATCATTTTAAAATATCAAATTTGCAATATTCGAATTTTATTTTTCAAAATACGTTTTTTTCGAAAAAATTCATTTTTTTTGATTTTAGACTAGTAATAATTCGAAATTATGATATTATATACTTAAATTATTTGAAAGGAGTTTTTGATATGGAACTTTATGAAAAAATAAAAGATTTAAGAGAAAGAAATAACATATCTCAAAAAGAATTTGCTCAATTACTAAATATAAGTCCTAGTACTTATAATTCTTATGAAAAAGGAAATTCTACCTATACAGCTCCAATGCTAAAGAAAATTTGTGAAGTTTTGCATTGTTCATCAGATGAATTATTAGGGCTAAATGCAAATGTAACTATTGAGGATAGAATGATATTAAATGAGATAAAAGGTAATAAAATTACATTAGAGCATATATCATTACTAACAAATCTACTAAATATTGATAATAATAATGATTATAAATAGAATCGAGTAGAGAATAAATAATTATTTTATTTATCCCCTCTCACACCATCGTACGTGTCGTTCGGCATACAGCGGTTCAATTTATATTAAATATGAACTTTTTGATACTGGTCTGATAGAAATATCAGACCTCTTTTTCTTAGATTGTCATTGTTGATAGCAAATTTTATCCAATCTGTTTTGCAAACTAATTGATAACCTTTTCTAGTATTTGCTAAACCATATGCTATATCTGGTTTTACTCCTAGTTGCTTTAGCGCTTTTTCTTTTCTTTCCCTATGTGGTTGGCGATATATACTCCCACTACGGACTTTCACCGATTAGTTAAACGACATGCCTGTCGTACATAAAAAAGGATGTCACAATTGACATCCTTCTATTATTATTTTAAATTTTCTTTTGTAGATGCATCATCTCCTTCATAATAAATTTCTATACTTTTCTCACCTATAATTTCTATACTTGATTTTTTATTCTTAAAATCTGCTATTATATTATCTATACTTAAATCAATATTATATTTACTTGTAATTTTATTGATAAAATCCATATAATTATCTTGATTATTTTGTGCAATTATTGTACCTTTAGTTGTATTATAAATTCCAATAGAGTTATTACCCAAAACTTCAATTTTACTATTTGCAGTATTTAATTCTCCGTGATTATACACTCCTATACTGTTATTTGATACCACCTTAATATTAGCACTTTCAATATCTAATAATCCATCATTAAATATTACTTTACTATTTTCTAAATCATTTGTTATAATACCTGTTGATTCTATTATTAATTTTCCTTTATTATTTATAGTATTTTCCACAACACTTGTTAAAGTTTTTTCATTTAAATTTAGAATAATCTCTTTTGTTTCATCTATCATAATCTCTTCTGTTAAATTTATATCTTTTAATACTACAATTTCATCACCAATTTGTGCTTCATTAATTGCTTGCTTCAAAGTTTCAAAAGTATTATCTCCTATTTGCGCTTCATTTTGAATTACGCCTAAATCAACATCTTCAATACTAGGTATATCATTTTCTAAAATTTGATCTGCCTTTTCTAAATTATCATTTATTTCGTTGTTACTTTCTTCTACATTAGGAGTTTCTATTGTTTCTGAAGATTCTTGTGTTTCACTTTCTTCTTCTGCTTTTGGTTTTTCTTCTGATTCTGGTGTTACTTTTTCTTCAGTTTTTAGTTTTTCTTCTAGCTCTGGTGTTACTTTTTCTTCTGCTTTTGGTTTTTCTTCTAGCTCTGGTGTTACTTTTTCTTCTGCTTTTGGTTTTTCTTCTAGCTCTGGTGTTACTTTTTCTTCTGCTTTTGGTTTTTCTTCTGATTCTGGTGTTATATTTTCTTCTGCTTCTGATTTTTCTTCTGGCTCTGATGTTATATTTTCTTCTGCTTCTGATTTTTCTTCTGACTCTGATGTTATATTTTCTTCTTGAACTTTTGTATTTTCTCCTAAATCTGTAATAACATCCTTTTCACCCATTTCTGTTAATTTATTTTTATTTATATTAAATGATTGTATATTATAAATTTCCATACTTGGGCCTTCTATTCCTGGTGATGATGTTGTTTTAGTTAAATAAGATTTTTGATATGTTACATTATTTACTTTCACTGTTCCATTAGTTACTTTATATCCACTTGGTTTACCTTTTATACCTGATGTAGAACTAAATGCTGAAGTTATTCCCTTTATTAAACCATCATAAAAGTAACAAGATCCACTAATACCATATCTTTCTCCTTGTATATCAGGATTAGTTTGACTAACAGTTGTATCATTCTTTCCTATCGTTAAACTTCCAGTTGTATAATTTAATACACCATCTGTTTTTGCAATAATTTTTCCTCCTGTTATTACTATAGTTCCTGTAGAATAATTATATACTCCAGCTTGACTTTTTCCTGTAATTGTTCCTCCTGATATTGATAATTTACCAGTTGATTGAGTCATTATTCCATCTTTTCCTCCTGTTATATTACCGGCAGATATTGTTGCACTTCCATTAGATACAAATACTCCAGAATTGTTAGTTGCTGTTATTGTTCCTCCTGATATTGTAATAGTATTAGTAGTACCGCTACTTATTCCATCTGTTGTACCAGTTATACTACCACCTGATACTGTTAAATTTCCGTTTTGAACATATAATTCCAGCAATCTTTCCTTCTACAGTTCCATTAGTCATTTTTATCGTTCCTGTAGAATTATTATATACTCCATAAGAAGCATTACCACTCATTTTTCCTCCTGATATTGTTACAGTTCCAGTTCCAGCACAATATAAACATGCTGCTGTATCAGATTTTAGTGTTCCGCCACTTATAGTAACTGCTTTAGAACTAGTTGTATTAACTGAATTATCAGATGAAGTTATACTTCCACCTGTTATGCTTAATGTACCAGTATTATTAATTCCAATTCCAGATTTAGCTGTTAAAGTACCTGCACTAATTGTTAAAGTACCAGTATTATTAACAATATCACCACTTTGAGTTGTTATTCCTCCACTACCTTTTATTGTTAATGTTCCATTATTAATTATAGTTCCAACACTTGATTGAATAGTTTTACTATTTAAATCCAATGTTAATGTTTTATTAGAAGCTAATGTTGCTGTTGATGATTCTGTTCTATTATATAATGGTTTTATTATATTGCCAGATGTACCTTTTGAAAAAGCTTGAGGTAAAGTCGTATAATATGCTTTATGAGTACTTCCACTTAATTCTTCATAATGAGCCCAAAATGAATATAATGTTACATTTAAAGTAAATTTATAAGAAGTTGATGCATTGTATACTGTACCAGAGCCATCAGCACTCGTATTCCATCCAGCTGTTTTAGAATTAGTATGAACAAGTCCATTTGCTGCTAAAGTTATATTTACTCCTGGAGTTGAAGAACCATTATAATTACAATAAGCAGTTGCACTTGAAGCTCCAGGAACTGTTCCGCTTGTCTGTCCATTACCATTATATGTAATTTTTACTGTATATTTATAAACTGTATATAATGTACTTGAACTACTTTTTGCTGCCGCATCAACAGATTTATATGAAGCTGTTGTATTATTGGCAGTTGAATAAGCATACCAAGATACTGCACCTCCATTAACTGTTGGTCCTGTACTTGTTGTTAAATTACTTACTCCTGTTGCCGTAGTTGATAATACTGTCTTTAAAGCGGAATCACTTGTAAAAACTGAATTTCTATATATAGTTCTAGATGTTTTATTATAATATTCAGTTACTGATGATTTATATACTGCATAATATTTTGTTTTTGATGTATTAACAGTAGATGTTGACATAGTATTTAAAGTATTTGATACACCTATGTATGCATTTCCATATTGACCTACACTTTTCTTTACTTCATCTGGTACTGTTATTGATCCTTGAGTTGTGTTATTCGTCGTTACTGCATATGTTGTTCCATTTGTTTTACTTGTATAATTTATTGTTTGAGTTCCAGTTGCTGTAGTATTCTTAATACCTCCATTATAATAATAAAAGGTTGCAGTAATTTTATTACCTATATCTCCTGTATAATAAGCATAATATTTTCCAGTTCCAGTATTTACAGCTGATACAGCTGTAGTGCTTGATACTGCTGATGAAACATTTACATATTTCTCTCCTTTTACTCCTTTGCTTGAACTTACTACAGATGGAATTTCTATTGAACCTTGAGTTATTCTAGCTTTACTTGTTGAAGTACAATCTAATGTTCTAGTTCCTGAATTTGCAACATTTTTTTGAGATCCTTCATAATAATAGAATGTTGCACTTACGCTTTTTGTTTCTGTTGTATAGAATGTTGTCGTTGTTGTAATTGCTGCTGCAGATACAGTTGTATATGATGTTCCTTCACTATTTACTTTTGTTGTTAATTTACTAAATTTATATCCATCTACTATTGTTGGATTTTGATTGCTTGTTCCTGTATTACTTGTTGATAATACTGTTGTATATTTATTAGCTGTTCCGTAATATGAATTTCTATAAAATTGTTGTTTCTCTGCTGAATTTGCTGCTGATGATTCTGATTTTGGTTTATATATATCTACATTTGCTCTATAAAATGCATAATATTTCGTTGTTCCTGTATCTACTGTTGCTGGAGTCATATTTCCTGTTGATGCTGATACACCTGCATATCCATTACTATATTGTCCTTTACTACTTATTACAGCATTTGGTATTGTTATATTTCCCTGGGTAGTTTTATTTGTTGTTACTGTATAATTTTTTCCATCTGTTTTACTTGTATAATTATTTATTTGTGTTCCTGTTGATGTTGTACTTGCTACAGTGCTTCCGTTATAATAATAAAATGTTGCTGTTATTGTACTATTTACAACTCCTGTATAATATGCATAATATTTCGTTGCTGATGTATTTACTGTTGCTGGTGTTGTATTAGATACTGTTTTTGAAACATTTGCATATTTTTCTTTTTTCATTCCTGTACTTTCACTTACTAATGTTGGAACTTTTAATGTTGCATGTGTTACAGTAGCTGTACTTGTAGAACTACAATATACTGTTTTTGTTCCACTGGCAGTTGTATCTGCCTGTTTACTTCCATCAAAATAATAAAATGTTGCTGTTACATTTACTCCAGCTATTGCATATGCTGTTGTTGTATCTGATGTATTTAATGCTGAAATACTTGTATATGTTTTTGTGCTATTAGCCTCTTTTGAAAATCCACTTAAATTTCCTATTATTCCGCTTACTGCTCCCATTGTACTTGTTCCTGTTGCTCCAGTTGCTAATACTGTATTCATTTCACTTGTACTTGTTAAATATTCATTTCTATATGCAATTACTGTACCTACTTCTGTATCTGAACTTGGTCTATATATTGTTACTTCACTACTATATACTGCATAATATTTTGTTGTTGCTGTATTAGCTGTTTTACTTGATACCATTGTACTCAAACTCTTAGCAACACCTACATATACTGCATTATATTTTCCTTTACTTTCTAATACTTGACTAGGAATAGCTATATTTCCAGCTGATGTTACTGTTTTTGTATCTGATGAACAATAATTTGTTCTTATTCCATTTGCTGTTATTGTAGATATAGTTATATTTCCTAATGTTGTGTTATTATTATAATAAAATTTTGCTGTTATTGTTGATTTTGACACTGTATATACTTTAGTTTCAGTTGACATATTTAATTCTGCTATAGTGTTATATTTTGGAGTAGATACATTTACTGTTGGTGTAAATCCTACCAAAGTATCTAATAAACCACTTATTGATGAGATTGTCGTTATTCCTATATTAGAATTTGCTAATACTGTACTCATTTCATTCGTACTAGTAAAAAATGAATTTCTATATGCTGTTATTGAACTTGCCTCTGTTATAGTAGTTGGCATTACAATTGTTACTTTTGAACTGTAAAATGCATAATATTTCAAATTAGAAGTATTTACATCTGATTCCAACATATTATTTACTGAACTTGATACTCCAACATAAGAAGTGTTATGTTGACCTTTACTTTTCTTTACAACTTCTGGAATAGCTATATCAGTTTCCTTTAAATTTCCAGAACTATTCATATATCTCGTAGCACTTGCAGTCGAACTTGCTACTTTACTTCCATCCCAATAATTAAATGTTGCTGTTCTAATAGTTTGATAAGATGCATAATATGTAGTATTTTCGCTTAGAGTTGCTGTACCACCACTATTTACACTTATATCTGCATCAACTGTAGAATTTTTTGACCAACCTCTTCCAGTATATTCTACTCCATCTACAATCTGATTTTCAATTTCAGGTAACGCTATATTAGCACTTTTTGTATTATTATAAATAGTTTCACTTACAACTTTTGATTGATTATTATACGAATAAGTAGTTGCTTTAATTGTTTTACTAAATATTGCATATAAAGTAACATCTCCTGCATCCATATTTAAAGATTCTAATTTTTTAGTTGCATCTTTATCAATATTCCATCCAACAAATTCATATCCAACTTTAGTTGCAGTTGGAGTTAAATCTATTTTTTCCAAATAAACTATTTTATCAGATTCTTTTGTTGCTGAATTTCCACCATTAGTTTGATAATCGTATGTAACATTATAAGTATTTATTTGCCATTGGGCATATAAAGTTATACTTGAATTATGTTCAGAACACAAACTATTAACCAGTTGTTCATTTGTATAAGTAGTACCTTTCCCATCTGCTTTTGTATTCCAACCAGTAAAAGTATATCCTGTTCTAGAAAAAGTATTTTTTGATAATTTTTTCTCTCTCTCATAAGTAAAAATCTCATCATTCATATTTCCTGACCCACCGTTGCTATTGAATTTTACTGTATATGTATTTAAATAATATAATAATTTTATTTCACAATCATTATCTGGCATTGAAAAAGAATAATCTTGAACAGCTCCTTCTCCAAATATTACCTTTTCTGTATTTCCATATTTTAATGCAATTTTATAATATTTATTATTTTCACTTTCTATAAAATGTTTTTTTATTTCATTTAAATTTATTTTTGTTTCAGTAAATACTGTTAAACTTTCTTCTTTATTTAACTTTGTTTCATTTCCGTTAGCATCTACTTCATAATAAGTATATTTTAATTGATGATATGTTTGTAATTGATAATTTCCTATAAGTGATGCTGTTTCATCTGCAAAAAAAGAATATATTCCATCAATGTTTATAATTACTAACATTACAAGGATTAAAACTAATATAAAATAAATATTTAATTCAATAAATTTCTTTTTCATTTTATAAATTCCTCGTATAATGGAAAGCTTAACATCATACGAAACTCCTTTCTTCAAAATTTTTTTAATGATTTTCAAGTAATCTCCAATATAGAAGACTACTTGAAAATCATTATTTAGCCTCCTTATTTTTTGATGGCTCACCAATTAAAAATGCTGATGCTAATAAGACTACAATAAATGTTCCAAATATTATTTTTCCTCTTGTAGATTGGATTATTTTTACCGCATATCCTAATTTTGGAATAGAAAATATATTTTTTCCTATATAATTTTCTTTTGTAGTACTAATTCCATCTGAAACATCGTTTGCATCTCCTTTTGTTTCAATTCCTTTATCATTAATAGCAATTGCTCTATGTGTTACTTTTACTCCTGTTTCTGTTTCAAAAGCTATAATGTCATTTTCTTTTATTTTTTCATATTTAAATCTTTTATTTATAAAACTCAAACTTCCTGTTTCAATTGCTGGCTCCATAGAACCTGATTGAACTACAAATGGTTCTATTCCAATCAAATATAAAACAATAAATATAATTCCAATTATTATTATTACTGTCATGAAAGTATTTAATAATACTTTCATGACATTGATTATTTTATTCATATGTACCTCTCTTTTTATTTAAAAAATAACTATTATTGTACTAAATTTTGTACAAGATGTTGCCATACTTCCTCTGGTGTACCCTCTATAGCATCTGCTTGTATAGCATATCCAGTTACATCTATTTCAAGCTTACCATTTTCAAAAATATCTGTTATTTCATTAGGCTTTGTTACATTTATAAATGAAATTTGATCAAATATTTTTGCAGTTGATATTGTTTCGTCTTTTTTGCCTACTAATTTAGTTAATACTTCATTATTTGCATAAGCATATACATGTGTATAACTATTACTATTACTATCTTCACTTGCAAAATTTGTTAATTCTTTCCAATTATCCATATCCATATTTGTTGAAAATAAATCTTTCTTTTCTGCTGGTGCTCCATCTACAGAAACACTTATATGAGGTACCTTTATTTTTACAAATACATATGCATCATTCTCACCTACATTTTCTAATTCTGCAATTTGACTTATTTTTTGATTTGGTATAAGCTGATTTATTTGAGTTCCAAATGCTTCACTAGAATTTGATGTAAATCGAACCTCAACATTACCTAAAACAAATACTTTATTATCCTCATCAGCATCTGTGAAAAATGCTAACATTCCTCCTATTAACATAATTAAGATTAAAACTATTGCTGTTAAAATGGTTTTTCTTCTACTCATAATCATTCCTCCCTTTTATTTTTTATTTCTATTCATATTCTCTTTTTCTTTTTTATTTAAAAACAATACTATAATTAAACCTATACTAGAAGCAAAGAATATTACAATAGATAATTCAAATTCATAATCCCCTGTTTTTGGGGAAAATAGGGCATTGTCTTTTGTTATTCCCCTATCATTTTTATCTTCTTGTGCAAAAAAACTCCATATTGAATGAATATTTATACTTGAAAATTCATCATCTAATTCATTCGGTATTTTTATTTCAAATATTAAATTATTTTTTTCTCCTCCTGCAAATTTTCCAAGAAAAATAGCTTTATCTTCTAATAAATTTCCTTCATAAATAACATTATTGTTTTGATCCATAATCTTTAATGTTATTTTTCCTAATAACTCTTTTTCTCTTTCTGTTAATCCATCATTGTTCATATAAAGAAAATATTCCATATCTTCTTTTGAATGATTTTCAATTTCTACTAATTGATTTAATGTATCACCTGGCATTAATTTTTCCAATCCATCTAAAAATCCATCTAATACAGTAACATCTCGTTTACTATTATTTTCATATTTTACTGTTAAACCTAATACAGAATCTTCTATTGCGAAATGTTTACTTACACTTTCTTCAATTTCTTGATCTTTCCATGGATCTTCTAAATTATAATCTGGCTCAAAGTTTTTGGATTGTACTGCTTCTACTATAATTTTTATTCCAAAACTTTTAGCCTGTTTCTCATTTGATAAATCGCTAGGCACTTTTAATGAATCAAATAATTTTAATACTCCTCCTTTTTGAAAAATTGAATTATAATAATAATAATTTCCATATAATTTCCAGTCTTCTGAAATGATATTACTATAATCTAATTCTCGCTCAGCGCCATTATACTGTACTACTATTTTTACTCTTACATAACAATCATCTCCTACATTATAAATTTCGGGAATTAATGATATTTCTTCACCTGGCATTACTTTGGTATTAGTTTCATTATATGGAATTTTTTCATTATTACTATTAATAGTAAATTCTTTTAATTCTACATTAACAGAACCCATAGAAAATTTCTTATCTTCAACTACACTTTGTAATGAATAAATTCCTGAAATATTCATTATTAAAAAAAATATAATTCCTAATATCAATAATTTCTTATTCACTTCAATCATTTATTCCCCCTTTCTAAAAATTCTGTATTATTTTTTCATTTTTCAATCAAGTATTTTAATTTAAAATAAATTTATGATGTATCATAATTTATAATCAAATTATTATTTTTTTTCATAAACATTACCTCCTTTTAACTATAAAATTATACCGTGATTTTGGATTTTATTTTTTCAATATTAAAATACATAAAAAAATTATTGATATAATTTTTCAATATTAAAATACAAAATTATATCAATAATATAAAAACTAAATTTTAAATTATTTGTAAAATTAAATTATCATTTGTATCTTTTTATTATTAATATCTTTTGTATTTTATTCATATATTTTACATAAATTGTCCTATGTCTACTAACTATATTATACCACTTTTTTGCCAAAATGTAAACAGTATAAATACTTATTTTAATATATTTTCGTGATTTTTATGCGATAAATTTCAAGTGTTATTTTTTATAGATTTGTTTTAAAAAAGTATTGATTTTACATAATTTTAATTATGTTTTTATAAATAATTTTCAATAAATGTTGTATTACAATTAATGTGAAACAAAATAAAAATTAAATAGAAAAATTATAATTATTGATAATGCTAAAATTAAAGTAAAAACATATTTTTATTTCTTCATTATTTTCCTATTTTTAAACTAAAATTTATATAAATTAATATATTTATTAATATTTTATTTAAATAAAGAAAAAGCAAAGTCAACTAAGCATTTATTGCTTAATAAACTCTGCTTTTTCGAAAAATAAACATTCAGCTTTTTATTAAATTTTAATTAAATTTTTTTCTTAAATTACAAATTGAAATACCAAAAGCTAATGTTTTATGGTAATCCGTATATTTCTTAAATTTTTTATTGGCTTTCGTTATTATGTTCAATACTTGCTTCTGTTTCAACTGTAGATACATTTTCTGTATTTATTCTAATATCTTGATATTTTTTAAGACCTGTACCAGCTGGAATTAATTTTCCTATGATAACATTTTCTTTTAATCCCATTAATGAATCTACTTTTCCTTTTATTGCAGCTTCTGTTAATACTTTTGTTGTCTCTTGGAAAGATGCTGCTGATAAGAAACTGTCTGTAGCAAGAGATGCTTTTGTAATTCCAAGTAATGTTCTCTTTCCTGTAGCTGGTTTCTTTCCTTGAGCTATCATTTCTTTGTTTTTATCTTCGAAATCTAATAAGTCTACTAAAGATGCTGTATAGAAACCTGTATCTCCTGGATTTTCTATTCTTACTCTTCTAAGCATTTGTCTAGCTATAACTTCAATATGTTTATCGTTGATATCAACACCTTGGTTTCTATAAACTTTTTGTACTTCAGCAATTATATATCTATAA
Organism: uncultured Clostridia bacterium; assembly: GCA_947630235.1. Taxonomy (GTDB): domain Bacteria; phylum Bacillota; class Clostridia; order TANB77; family CAG-508; genus Scatovivens. The sequence continues at coordinate 35,581 of CANRGN010000004.1, read as the reverse complement.
ACACCTTCTGGTCCTTTAATTGCTAATAATTCAGCAGGATTTATAGAACCTTCTGTTAATTGATCACCAGCTTCAACTTCGTCTCCTTCTTTAACTCTAAGTTTTGATCCAAAGCTTATAACATATGTTTTAGCATCATCTGATCCAGTAACTGTAACTTCTTTTCTTTTCTTATTATCTGAAATTTTAACTTTTCCTGAAATTTCTGTTATTACAGCTAAACCTTTAGGGTTTCTAGCTTCAAACAACTCTTCAACCCTAGGAAGACCTTGAGTAATATCTCCTCCAGCTACACCACCTGTATGGAATGTTCTCATTGTAAGCTGTGTACCTGGTTCACCAATAGCTTGTGCAGCTATGATACCTACAGATTCTCCTATATTTACTCTTTCTCTAGTTGAAAGTGCCATACCATAGCATTTGCTACAAGCACCATGTTTACATTTACATCCAAGTATTGATCTAACTTTAACAGCTGTAATACCAGCTTTTACTATTTTATCTGCAATATCTTCATTCATCATTGTATTTGTATCTACAATAAGTTCACCAGTTGTAGGATCTTTAATATCTTCTAATGGATATCTACCAATAAGTCTTTCATCTAATTTTTCCAAAACTTGATTTCCATCTTTGATATCTTCAACTAAAATTCCTTCATCTGTATTACAATCATCTTCTCTAATAATAATATCTTGAGAAACATCAACTAATCTTCTTGTTAAGTATCCAGAGTCAGCAGTTCTTAAAGCTGTATCTGCAAGACCTTTTCTAGCACCATGTGATGAAATGAAATATTCTAGAGCATCTAGTCCCTCACGGAAACAAGATTTAATTGGTATCTCAACAGCTTTACCTTGTGTATTAGCCATAAGTCCACGCATACCAGCGATTTGTCTTAATTGGTTCATATTACCACGGGCACCTGATTGAGCCATCATATAAATTGGGTTTAATTCATCAAAATTGTTTTTCATAGCCTCTGTAACATCATTTGTAGCTTTTTCCCAAATTTTGATTATTTCATTATATCTATCTTCTTCTGTTGTCATACCACGAGCATGGCTTTTTAATACTTTTTCAACTGCTTCATCAGCTTCTGATAATATTTTCTTTTTAGCTTCTGGAACTGCAACGTCAGCAACAGAAACTGTAATAGCAGCTTTTGTTGAATATTTGTATCCAGTAGCTTTAATATAATCTAAAACTTCTGCTGTTTCAGATAAACCATGAACTTTTATACAATTTCCAACTATCTTTCCTAAATTCTTTTTGATAACAGGGAAATCAATTTCTAAATCAAAAGCTTTATCTGGATCGCTTCTATCAACAAATCCTAAATCTTGAGGAATTCCTTGATTATATATAAGTCTTCCTACTGTAGTTTCAATTGTTTTTGAAACCATTTCTCCATCTATTTCTTTTGTTCTTCTAATCTTAACTTTACAATGTAATCCTACATCTCCATTTTGGTATGCAAGCATTGCTTCATCTTCATCTTTGAAGTACATACCTTCACCTTTTTCACCATCTATTTGAAGTGTTAAGTAGTAAGCTCCAAGTATCATATCCTGTGTAGGAACAGTAACTGGTTTACCATCTTGAGGTTTAAGTAAGTTATTTACAGATAACATCAAGAATCTAGCTTCTGCTTGTGCTTCTGGTGTAAGTGGAACGTGAACAGCCATCTGGTCACCATCAAAGTCAGCATTGAATGCTGTACAAACTAATGGATGTAGTTTTATAGCTCTACCTTCAACTAAGATTGGTTGGAATGCTTGAATACCTAATCTATGTAGTGTAGGCGCACGGTTTAACATAACTGGGTGGTCTTGGATAACTTCTTCTAATATATCCCAAACCTCTGGTCTTAATTTTTCAACCATTCTCTTAGCATTTTTTATATTATGAGCAATTCCTCTAGAAACTAATTCCTTCATAACGAAAGGTTTAAATAATTCAACAGCCATTTCTTTTGGAAGTCCACATTGATATATCTTAAGTTCTGGACCAACAACAATAACTGAACGTCCAGAGTAGTCAACTCTTTTTCCAAGTAAGTTTTGACGGAAACGACCTTGTTTTCCTTTAAGCATATCTGATAAAGATTTAAGTGGTCTATTTCCAGCACCTGTAACTGGTCTTCCTCTTCTACTATTATCTATTAATGCATCAACAGATTCTTGAAGCATTCTCTTTTCATTTCTAACAATTATTTCTGGAGCACCAAGCTCTAATAATCTTTTTAATCTGTTATTTCTGTTTATAACTCTTCTATATAAATCATTTAAATCTGATGTTGCAAATCTACCACCATCTAATTGAACCATTGGTCTTAATTCTGGTGGAATTACAGGAATAACATTCATTACCATCCATTCTGGTTTATTATCTGATAATCTGAATGATTCAACTGTATCTAATCTTTTAACTAATTTTGCTTTCTTTTGCTCACTAGCTTTTTCTAATTCTTTCTTTAATTGGATTGATAATTTATCTATATCAATTTTTGCAAGTAATTTTTGAATAGCTTCAGCTCCCATTTCAGCTTTAAAAGAATCTCTACCATATTTTTCTCTAGCTTCAACAAATTCTTTTTCTGATAAAACTTGGTTTTGTAATAAACCTGAAGTTCCTTTATCAACAACTATATATGAAGCAAAATAAATAACTCTTTCTAAGCTTCTTGGAGATATATCAAGTAATAAACCTATTCTACTAGGAATACCTTTAAAATACCAAATATGAGCAATTGGAGCAGCAAGCTCAATGTGGCCCATTCTTTCTCTTCTAACTTTTGCTGTAGTAACTTCAACACCACATCTATCACAAACAATTCCTTTATATCTTACTCTTTTATATTTTCCACAATGACATTCCCAATCTTTAGTTGGACCAAAAATTTTCTCACAAAATAGTCCATCTTTTTCTGGTTTTAAAGTTCTATAATTAATTGTTTCTGGTTTTTTTACTTCTCCATAAGACCAACCTCTTATTTTTTCATCTGAAGCTAAACCAATTTTTATTTTATTAAAAACTTCTAATTCATCCACTTTTAAAGTAGCCCCCTAAATTAAATTTTGTTTTTAAACTACATAATTTATTTTTACACAGCTGTACATAACATAAAGATAAATAAATTAATTTATTTAAAATATTAAATTAACTAAAAATTATTCTTCTTCATCTAAATTTTCTAAGTCTCTTAATATATCTTCTTCTCTGATATTTTCATCATCAAGTATATTTTCATAGAAGTCTTCTTCTAAATTTTCATCGTCTAAATCATCCTCAGAAACTTCTGTTAAATTCTCAGATTCTAAATCACTATCATCTATATCATTAGTTTCATCAAGGCTAACAACGCCTTCTTCTGCATTTTCTTTAACTTCAACTTCTTCATTTTTATCGTTATATAATTTTATATCTAATCCTAAAGATTGAAGTTCTTTTATTAAAACTTTGAAAGATTCTGGTATTCCTGGCTCTGGAATATTTTCACCTTTAACAATAGCTTCATAAGTTTTTACTCTACCAACAACATCATCTGATTTTACTGTTAAAATTTCTTGAAGTGTATGAGCAGCACCATAAGCCTCTAATGCCCAAACCTCCATCTCTCCAAATCTTTGTCCACCAAATTGTGCTTTACCACCAAGAGGTTGTTGAGTAACTAATGAGTATGGACCAGTTGAACGAGCATGAATTTTATCATCTACTAAGTGGTGAAGTTTTAACATATACATAACACCAACTGTAACTGGGTGATCAAATGGATCTCCTGTTCTACCATCATATAAAACTGTTTTACCATTAGTTTCTAATCCAGCCATTTCAAGCATATCTTCAATATCTTGTTCAGAAGCACCATCAAAAACTGGTGTAGCAACCTTCCATCCAAGAAGTCTTGCAGCTGCTCCTAAGTGAACCTCTAAAACTTGACCTAAGTTCATACGAGAAGGAACACCAAGTGGATTTAATACAACATCAACTGGAGTTCCATCTGGTAAAAATGGCATATCTTCTACTGGAAGTATTCTAGAAATAACACCTTTATTTCCATGACGACCAGCCATTTTATCTCCAACTGATATTTTTCTTTTTTGAGCTATATAAACTCTAATTATTTTATTTACACCAGGACCTAATTCATCAGAATTTTCTCTAGTATAAACTTTAACATCAACAATTGTTCCTTGTTCACCATGAGGAACTCTTAAAGAAGTATCTCTAACTTCTCTAGCTTTTTCACCAAAGATAGCTCTTAATAATCTTTCTTCAGCAGTAAGTTCTGTTTCTCCTTTTGGAGTAACTTTACCAACTAATATATCTCCTGGTTTAACTTCAGCACCAATTCTAATAATACCATCTTCATCTAAATCTCTTAAAGCATCTTCACCAACGTTTGGTATATCTCTAGTAATTTCTTCAGGACCAAGTTTTGTATCTCTACATTCACAGTCATAATCTTCTATATGAAGTGAAGTTAAAACATCTTCTTTAACTAATCTTTCATTTAATAATATAGCATCCTCGTAATTATAACCTTCCCATGTAGCAAAAGCTATAAGTAAGTTTTTACCAAGAGCCATTTCACCTTTATCTGTAGCAGGACCATCAGCAATTACATCATTTTTCTTAACAAATTCGCCTTCTTTAACAATTGGTCTTTGATTTATACAAGTACCACCATTTGTTCTTTTGAACTTTCTTAATGTATAAGTTCTCTTTTTACCTGATTCACCTTTTATAACAATTTCGTCACCAGTAACTTTTATTACTTCACCATTTTCCTCAGATAATATCATAACTCCAACGTCTTTAGCAGTTCTGTATTCGATACCAGTACCAACCATTGGAGATTCAGATATCATTAAAGGAACAGCTTGACGTTGCATGTTAGCACCCATTAGGGCACGATTAGCATCATCATGCTCTAAGAAAGGTATCATGGCAGCAGCAACAGAAACTAATTGTTTTGGAGAAACATCTACATAATCAACTTGATCTTTAAGAACCTCTTTGATTTCATCTAAATGTCTAACTCTAATTCTTTTATTTATAAATACATTATTTTCGTCAACTGGCTCTGAAGCTTGAGCTATAATGCATCCATCTTCTTCATCAGCTGTCATATATACAACTTCATCTGTAACTCTACCAGTTTCTTTATCAACTTTTCTATATGGTGTTTCAACAAAACCATATTCATTTATTCTAGCAAATGTAGATAAAGCAGAGATAAGTCCAATGTTAGGTCCTTCTGGAGATTCTATTGGGCATAATCTACCATAGTGAGTATAGTGAATATCACGAACCTCGAATCCAGCTCTTTCTCTAGATAAACCACCAGGTCCAAGAGCAGAAATTCTTCTTTTATGAGTAAGTTCTGAAAGTGGATTACATTGATCCATGAATTGAGAAAGTTGAGAGCTTCCAAAGAATTCTCTAATTGATGATGTTATAGGTTTAGTATTAATTAATGTTTGAGGAGTAACAACATCTAAATCTTGAATTGTCATTCTTTCTCTAACAACTCTTTCTAATCTAGTTAAACCAATTCTAAATTGATTTTGTAATAACTCACCAACACATCTAATTCTTCTGTTTCCTAAATGGTCTATATCATCTATTTTTCCTAAATCATGATCTAAATTTAATAAATAATTTACAGAAGCAAGTATATCTTCAGTAACAATATGTTTTGGAACAAGTTCTTCGTATCTTTCTTCCAAAACCTTTTTTAAATCTTTTTTATCAGTAGTTTCTAAAATATGTTGTAATATACCATAATTAACATCAACTTTGAATTTTAATTCATCTGCAAGTTTTGGATCTATATAAGCTCTAATATCAACTGTTCCATTTCCAATTACTTTAACTTTTTTATCATCAACTTTTACATTAACAACATTTATACCAGAATCTTGAATTTGTTTAGCTACTTCTTTAGAAATTCTATTATCAGCTTCAACAAAAACTTCTCCTGTTTCTGGATTTATAATATCTTCATAAGCAATTTGATCTACTATTCTAGAAGCTAAGCCTAATTTTTTATTATATTTATATCTACCAACTTTTGCTAAATCGTATCTTCTACTATCAAAGAATAATCCATCAAACAAATTTCTAGCAGCATCAACTGTAGGAAGTTCACCTGGTCTTAATTTTTTGTAAATTTCAATTATAGCTTCATCTGCATTTTTTATAGGATCTTTTGCAATTGTAGCTAATAATTTATCTTCATCTCCAAAAAATTCAAGAATTTTTTCATCTGTATCAAGGCCGATTGCTCTTAATAATGAAGTAACAGGTAATTTTCTTGTTCTATCAATTCTAACATAAAACACATCATTACTATCTGTTTCATATTCAAGCCATGCTCCTCTAATTGGCATAATTGTAGAAGTATATATTTTTTTACCAGTTTTATCATAAACAGAATCATAATAACATCCTGGAGAACGAGCAAGCTGGCTAACTACAACTCTCTCTGCACCATTTATTACGAAGGTACCACTATCTGTCATAAGAGGGAAATCACCTAAATAAATTTCTTGTTCTTTAATTTCTCCTGTTTCTCTATTTATAAGTCTAACTTTAACATGTAATCTTGTTGCATAAGTAGCATCTCTTTCTTTTGCTTCTTCTAAACTGTATTTTGTTTTTTCTTCCATGTAGTAATCAAAAAATTCTAAAACTAGGTTACCACTATAGTCAACTATAGGAGAAATATCTTTTAAAACTTCTCCTAATCCTTCTTTTACAAACCATTCGTAAGAATCTTTTTGAACCTTAATAAGATTAGGTATATCGATAAAGTCACCTATTCTAGAAAAGGTTTTACGTACGCATTTCTCGTGCTCGATATCTTTTAAATTTACTTTTCCCAAAACTTACCACCCTTTTTATTAAATTTTAGCAGGCTTATTTATATAAATTTTCTAAGAGTCCCTCTTAAATAAAAGGTTGTTATAAAAACTACTTCCCCCTGCCAAAGAAAAGTTGAATTTATAGTTCCACTTTTATTTAATTCCTCTCTTAAAATAATTTGTATACAAGATTAAAAAAATTTTGATTTAAATTAAAATACAAAAAGGAAAATATGTATATATTTTTTATTTTAAGATGTTTTTTTATATAAAATTATTTAAATAAACATGCTTAAAATAAACAGAAAACATATACATACCTTCCTTTTTTATAACTTTGACATAAAATCATATCTATTATACCATAATTTGTAGGTTTGTCAAGCTTTTTCAGAATTTTTTAATTTTCATTTATATAGCGTCAAGTGAAAAAGTAAATGCATTTACTTTACAGAATTGCATTTACTTTTTCACTTCACGTTCATTTATATAGATTCCTCTTGTTTATTTTGGTTTAAATAAATATTAAATGCTTCTTCTATATTTGTGTTTTCAGGTAAATTATCTGATTGAATAGCATAGGCATCTATATCTATTTGTAAATCTGCTAAATCTATTTGTCCTTCTATTACATTCGCAAATACTACGGTTTCAAATAATGGCTCTGTTGTAACGCCTGGTTCTAATTTTTCATTGTAATAATAGAAATATGTATAAGAGTCAATTATCTCTTCATTTCTTTCATTAGTTTTTTTATTCTCTTGTTTTTTTGATTCAATTTGTGTCCATTTACTACTTGGAGTATATGAAAATAATTGAGTAGCTTGTTGACCATTATTTGTTATTGTTCCATCCTGTTCTGCTGAAATTACGTATTTTACTGGAACAGTAACTTTTAAATATACATATGCAGAATTTTTTCCTGTATTTGTTACTTGAGGATCTTTTTGAATCCTAGCATTTGGAGAAATATTTTCTGCATAATCTGGAATATTATTATTATTTGTATCTTCTGCTTTATCCCATTTTGGCTCCTCCAATTCGATTTTAACTTTTCCTACTACAAATTTATTAGTTGCACTATCGTTATCTGTTAAATAAGCCAATATTCCACTTACTCCAAATACTGCTAATACAGATATAGTTCCTAATATCGCTTTAGTTTTATTTTTCATAAGTATCCCTCCTCTTTATAACTATAATTACTATTCATAATACTAATATAGTAATCATAAAATAAATTTTATCTCCTGAGTATATACTTTCTATTGCATTATTTACTAAATTTTTTTCTTTTTTAGCCTCCTCATTCCTCCCTCTTTTTAATAATATCCTAATCTTCATACTTTACATGTTCTGGATAAATACATTCTTGTATATCTTCTTTCTCAATACCTAGCCATGGAGTAGTTGAACCCTCTTCAAAATTAGGTTTAAAGTTTTTACTTTGAATTGCATCTACAGATACATCTATAGTAAATTCTTCTAATGACCATACATTATCTAAATCTGCTGGAATTTCAACTTCTGAAAATAGCACCACTGGATCTGATTTATCTGTTAAAATAGTTTTATAATAAAAATATCCATCCTCTTCACAATAAAACCATTTCTCTTCATCAACATTAAGATTCTCCAACTTTAACATCTCAGATTTCTCTTGCAATTCAGAATCCCTACAATTAATTTACACCTTAGCTCTTATGTAACAATCAACTGAACCACTAACTAGGTTAATCTCTGGTATTTTACTAATCACTTCCCCAGGCACAATATCTACTTTATCACTCCATTCCACTTTTTCATTATCTTCATTTAACGTATATTCTTTTAAATCAATATCAACTATCCCCATTGTTAAATGATTTTTTACTTCTACAGTATCAGTAAAATATGCAACAATTCCAGAAATTCCTATTACAGCTAATGCACTAATTCCCGCTATAATTGATTTTGCTTTACTATTTAATTTTTTCATTCGAATCCACCTCCTAATAATAGATTTTATCTTTTGAAATTTTATTTATATTTTCATCTGGACAGGATAGTTAACTGCCTGTCCAGATTTTTTTTTGGAAAAATTTGTGAGGTATTTGTATAAGTGAGTTTTTTATGATATTTTATTCTGAGATATATTCTACTTGTGCACTAGTGAAAGGAGTATTATCTGAACCTACAGTGATTGCTTCAAATGCTTCTTTTGTTCCGTAGAATTTTATTGTTGTTAAGTTATTACAACTATTAAATGCAAAATTTCCTATACTTGTTACACTATTTGGGATTTCTATACTTGCTAAATTTTTACAACTATAAAATGTAGAAGTTTCTATACTCGTTATCTTTGTTTTACTTAAATCTATACTTACTAAATTACTACATCCAGAAAATGTAGAACTTCCTATACTTGTTATCTTTGTTTTACTTAAATCTATACTTTCTAAATTTGTACAACCATCAAATGCAGAATTTCCTATACTTATTACGCTACTTGGTAGTTCTATACTTTTTAATTTTCTACACCACTCAAAAGCCCTTGTTGCTATACTTGTTATCTTCGTTTTACTTAAATCAATACTTTCTAAGCTACTACAATTAAAAAATGCATCTGTTCCTATACTTGTTACACTATTTGGTATTTCTATACTTAATAATTTACTACAACTTTCGAATGCATCAGAGCCTATACTTATTACTCCATCAGGTAACTTTACTATTGATAGTTTACTACAACTTTCGAATGAATTATTACTTATACTTGTTATATGTGTTTCACTTAAATCCATACTATCTAAAACACTACACTTATAAAATGCATAAGCTCCTATACTTGTTACACTATTCGGAACTTTTATACTTGTTAAGCTACTACAACCATAAAATGCAGAATCTACTATAGTTGTTACACTACTTGGTATCGAAAATTCAGTTTTATCTATTTTTCCTCCAGGATACAGTATTAACGTTGTCATTTCTTTATCATATAATATTCCATCTACACTAATATAATATTTACTTTCTTCTACTACATTTATATTTGATAAATTACTACATCCATTAAATACAGAATTTCCTATGCTTGTCACACTATCTGGTAGTTCTATACCTAATAATTCACTGCATCCTCTAAAAGCATAATCTCCTATAGTTGTTACACTATTTGGTATTTCTATACTTGTTAAGCTACTACATCCATAAAATGCATTTGCATCTATTCTTATTACATTATTATATATATATACACTAGTTAAATTACTACAACTTCCAAATGTAGAATTACCTATTATAGTTAAATTCTTAGGTAACTTTACTTTCTCTAGACTCTTACATTCAGAAAAAACACCATACAGATTACCATAATCATACATACTACCTTCTAATTTTGTTACTTTGCAATTGCTTAAATCTATCTCTTGCAATCCACTTCTTCTAAATGCTCGACTACCAATGCTTTCTAAACTATTTGGTATCTCACCTACACTTTTTAATTTATTGCATGATTCGAATGCAGAACTTCCTATAGTTGTTACTTGGGTTTTACTCAAATCTATTCTTTCTAATTTACTACAATCACGAAATGCTGTATTTCCTATACTGGTTACACTATTTGGTAAATCTATATTTGATAATCCACTACAATTATAAAATGCATTACTTCCTATAGTTGTTAATTGGGTTTTACTTAAATCTATACTTTCTAATTTTCTACAAGAACTAAATGAGCTTCCTATAGTTGTTAGTGGTGTTTCGCTCAAATCTATGCTTTCTAAATTACTACAAGAACTAAATGCACCATCTCCTATAGTTGTTATTTGTGTTTCACTCAAATCTATACTTTCTAATTTACTACAATTATAAAATGCTTGTTTTCCTATATATGTTATTGTATATGGAAAATTAACTTTTTGAATTTTTGAATAATTAAAAAATGTATATGCTCCTATCTCTTCTATACCTTCTGATATTTCTATTGATATTACATTATCTATATTTTTAAATTTACCATTATTACTATCACCTGAATTAACAGAATTATATCCTATTCTTTTCACCCTATATCCATTATATTCACCTGGTATATACAATATCTCTGGTGATATATATTTTTCATTTATTCCTGTTATTACTATCGTATTTTCTTTGTTACTTACCATTTTATATGTAAAATAATCATTTGGCATTATCCAATTAGTTATCGTTTCTGTTTCATATTTTCTTCCAGCTAATGTATATTCTATTTTGGTTATATAGCTTCCTATTTGTTCTTCTGAATACGTAGATTTTCCATTAAAAGTTATTCCTTCTCTTAATTCTTTTACTTCTTCTTGTCCTCCTGAATAGTATAGTGTATATATAAAATCCTCAGCTGTTAACTCATTTCCAACTTCATAATTATCTTTCTTTGGTTCGGCAGATATACCAATTAAGTAATATTGACTTTGTACTGAATTTGTTATTAATCCATTATCTGATAATAAGCTATTATTATTTTTGTTATTTGAAAAAGTTATTTCTCCCTCTTTTTTTTCTGTAACTTGTGATAAATCTATTATTCCTTTGTTACCATCCACACTTGCATTTTTTCCAGGTGTTATTACATCTAATTCATATCGATAATTTGCTTCCTCTGTTATTTCGTATGTGTATGCTTGTATATCCTGCATTGTTATAGTTTTTGTTATATTTCCATGTTCATCAATATTTTCTAAATCTAGTTCTGTAAATGTTACTGTTCTATATTGTACAATTTTTTCTATACCATTTTTATCTTTTCCTACTATTTTGAATATAAATGTTGCATTTCCATGTCCATTATATATGCTTTCTGCACTTATTGTTTTGTTTATTTTTATTTCTCCTGATTCTTGTTTATCATATGCTACCAATTGTTGTTCAAAATCTACATTTTTACCATTTACTACAAATGCTATCTTTTTATCAGATATACTATATCCTTCCGGTGCTTGTTTTTCTTGGAAATAGTAACTTCCCCAATCTAGATTATCTACTGTTATTTTTCCCTCTTCATTCGTTGTATGTTCAGTTACTGCTTCTCCATTTTCTGTTTGTGTATTTACTATTTTTCCATCTGCTGAATATAACTCATATACAGCTCCTTCTAATGCTTCTGTTGTTTCATTTCCTTCTTCATCATATCTATATTTTATTAGAGTTGCTTTTCCCCTTTTTCTAGTATTTTTTATTTTTGATATCTGTTCACCTGTCATCACATTTGATACTGTAGTTACAGCTTTATGACCATCTTTAAATGTTTCCCTATTTACTGAAAATCTATATTTTGCATTATCTATTACATACCCCTGTGGTGGTTTTATTTCTTGTATATAGTATTCTCCCCATTCCAATCCTTCTATATTTAACAATCCATTTGAATCCGTAATATTTGGAAATTCTTCTATTTGTTCATATGATACTTTTGCATTTTTTACATATGCACTATCTAACGAACTATCTGATGAATCATCTTTTTTATAGATGAATTTTATTTTGTATGTTCCTTTTTCTAGTTGTAGTACTACTCTATCATACGTTAATGAGTCATATCCATATCCTCTTGTTGTTCCTCCTATTTTAGTTTCTTCTCCTCCTATTGATTTCTCAATATCTTCGCTTATAATTGTATAATATACGTAATCATTTGATACTCCTTGAGATGATACTGACCAATCAAAACTTATCTTTCCATCATACTTTAATGTAAATTCATTTGATACCATTGTTGCAGTAGAATTACTTTTTTTATAATTTTCACTCTGCCATGTTCCATCATCATTTTGTTTCCATCCGTATGTATCCACTGTTGCTTCTGGAGATGTGAATGTTAACTCTTCTTCCCCAGTTTCCACATTTCTATTTATTATCTGATCGCCATCTTCATCTCCATTTCCTTTAAACAATCCAAATTCTGCTCCTGGTAAAAAGCTACCATCTTCGTCTACTTTTATCAATTGTAATTTAGCTTTACTTCTTTTTTCTTTCTCTGTAAATTGAATTGAGTTTTCCACATTTTCTGCACTAATTGTGAAAGAATATTTTTCTTCAGATAAGTCATAACCATATACAGTTTCGCTTTCTTGTAAATAATAATCTCCCCAAATTAATTCATCAAACGTTACTTCACCTTGTTCGTTAGTTATTGCTTCTTGTATGTAATCACCTTGATTATACAAAATATTTCCGTCCTTATCATAAATATCTTTTTCTGCATATAATTTATATTTTGCACCCGCTAATTTTATTGATTCATCTAACTCATCTTGTTTAACAAGTGTTACACTGCCTGTCTCCCTAATGTTTTTTATATCAACTTCTTTATCTATTACTAATCTACTTAAATATACATTTTCTAATGCTAATTTATATCCGTTTTGTTTTTCTTTCTCTTTTACTATATATGTATTTCCCCATTCTAAATTTTGAAAAGTAATATATCCATTTTCATCTGTTGTATCTGTATATATTACCTTGCCATCTGTTGTCAATAAATCAAATTGAATTCCTTCTAATGGAACTTCTTCTTTTTCTGAAGTTAGATATTCATCTATTTTATGTATTTTTATACTTCCAGTTTTTTTGTGATTTTCTATAATTATAGAAATTGTTGGTATAGTTTCTTGTAAATCTATTAGAACTTCACTTTGTAACACTTTCTCTCCACATTTTAATGTATACTTTCCATCTTTTATTGTTAATGTATAATCATCTATTGTTTCATATCCTAATGGTGTTACTTTTTCTTTTATTGTATATGTTCCTTCTTTTAAACCTTTTATAACTGTATCTCCAAGTATCCCTGTAATATTTCCTAATTTTATTTCTTTATCTTCATCATAAATTGCAAATACTGCACCTGCAAGTTTTTTTCCACTTGTAGCATCTGTTTTGGTAATTACTAAGTTATATTCCTTTTCTACTAAACGTACCTCTACAACATTACTTGGTAAATTTTTCATATATGTTGATTTCAATCCTGTATATAAATCTACAGCTTCGCAAGATATTGTATATGTATTATATGTTTTCTTATCTACTTCTGTATTTTTTGGAGATGTCATATTAATATCTACATATACAATTGAATTTTCTGCAATACCTGATTCTATTTTTACTTTTACTGCTTTTACATCTTGATTTTCCGCTGTCCAAATACCATTTTCATTTTTGGTCATTAGGTTCCAGTCACTTTCACTTGGATTAGTTGAATTAGCATAATAAACTTGTGGTACTAAATTCTTAGACTCAATATAACTTGTATCTACATTTTTAAATTTTCCATACCATTCTGATTCTTTATATGGATTTTCTCCGTCAACCACTGTTAATTCTGCATGCTCTAATATATCCACAAATTCAGTTTTCTCTAAAGTATTATAACCATTCCTTAATTTTAATCTATATGTATATTCTGAATCCACTGGTGATACCGCATCTTCTTGTACAAATTCTCCACTGTATTTTGTTTTTACCATTTTTATTAGTTGTTGATGTGATGCTAAAGCTAATAATATACTTTCTGAGTCTACAGCTGTTGACATAATTTTTGAATTATAAGTTCCTGTACTTTGAGCATTTAAACCACCATTATCTAAATAAGCATATGTAGTTATATTATAAGTTGGATCTGTTGAATTATAATATTCTTCATAATTTAATCTTGCATCTACTTTATAGCCTAATGAAAAATTAGTTGAAACAATTGGATTATCTGAAAAATCAAATTTTATTGATATTTCTTTTCCATTTTTATTTATAGTTGCTTTTTCTTCTAAATAATCTATCATATCAACATCACTAGATAGTGCATTTTTAAATGATAAACCACTATAAGTTAATTTTAATTTTTCAATTAGTGTTTCTAATTCATCTTTTCCTGTTACTCCATATATTTCTACTTCTTTTATTTCTTTTTTATCTTTGTTATTTACAGAAACAGAATAATTTAATGTTGTTGTAAAATACTCTACATTTTCATCTACTCTAAATGGTTCTATATCAGCATGAGCTGAGTATGTTCCTGGAGCTGGAGTATATTCTTTTATTTGTATTACATCTTTATTTCTTGATACTTTTCTTCCGTAAATTTTTGAATCTATTTCTTCTATTCTTTTATCTGAATAATCTATTTCATATGATAATGACTTTCCATCTTTATCCAATAACTCTGCAAAATCATAGTTTATAATTTGTTTTGGATTTGAATATACTGAATTTTTAACATTTTCGCTTACATTTATAACACCTTTTACAGTTACATTAAAAGATTTTATACTTTCTAATAATCCACTTACCTCTACTCTTATTGCTACTGCTTCTTTTTCAAGTGTTTGAGTTATACTATCTTTTCCCCAAGCTCCTTTATATACTTCTTCATATTTATCTAAACCTCTTGTACTCACATTATCTTTATATAATGCTTTTATAGTTACTGTATAATTTCCATCTGCAATTGTATATCCATTTGCATTTACAAAATTATTTTTTCCTGGAACTGTTACACTTGTAAATTTATATTCGTCATCATCTAATCTTGTATATTTTTCTTCATCATCTGTCTCATTATATATTTCTAATAAATCATCTGTTATAGTTATAGTATATTCCTCATTATTTTCTGAACTCACTGTTGAAGTTGCAGTTAAACTAGCTGAAAAATTAATATCTCCATTTAAAGCTTCCTTATATACTGAATCTGGAGTCATATTTTTTCCTGGAACAATTCCTACTAATTGATCTTGTATTTTTTCAAGTTGTACTGAAACTGTATTTTTATCTAGTAAAACATTCTCTGTTTCATCTTTATATGTTCCATATAAGTAAACTGTATTATCCATTGTTCGCTCCATATAACTTTCTGGATATCCAACAATGATAGAATATTCTCTTGTAGAACCTTCTAATACTGAACTTTCATCTATTCTATAACTTACAGTTTTATCTTCATTTTTTATAACATTTGTATCTTTTGCAATAACACATCCTTCTGGTAATGTATCAATAAAATATCTTGTTTTTAAAGCTCTTGAATATTCATTTTTTAAACCATATTTAAAAGTATATTGAACCCATGCATAATCAGATACAGTTTTTCCTTCTTCTACATACTTACTTAAACCATCAGCACTTGTTATTGATTTTGCTGTTTTTGTTATATTAAACTCATCTCTTTTTGATGTATAATTCAAAGTTAATTCTTGTGTTTCTACAGTTTTATCACCATCTATTAATGTGGCTTTTAAATTTTGAACATATCCATTTACGCATTCTCTTGAACTAAATTGCCATAACATTTCAAATGAACCATTAAATGTTGAACCTGCTTCTATTTCTTTATTATTAAAAAAAGTATATGTATCAGTTTGTGAATTATATTGATAAGACCAATCTCTTTTTAATTCAGTTGCTCCATATACATCTGCTGCTATATCTGTTGCTTTAATTATACTTGATCTATTTAATTTTCCTATTCCAGGTATAGTTACTTTTATTTCATCTTTTTTATAAGATTTTTTTGCTACCTCATTTTGATAATAAAATGTTAACTTTATTACTCTTTTCTCACTTTTTTCTGAATTCCACGTATACTTAGGGGCAGTTGTTCCACCCCAACGTAATTGTACTTTAAATCCATCTCCTGTGCCTGCCATTTCATTTGGTATATCAGCAGTATTTGAACTTTGAGCCACGTTTAATTTTAAAATTTCATCTATATTATCAGATGGCATTTCACTTATATTGTTATTTTCGTTGCTAGCTGATATATTTTCTGAATCTATTATATTTTTATCCTCTAGGTTAGTGTCTTGATTATTTGTATTGCTATTTTCGATTGTTTCGTTAGATAGTTCATCATCTATGATATTTGTATTTAAATTATCATTTTCTGTTACATTCTCTTTATCTAATAAATTTGAATTATCATTTGCTACCTCTTTATCTGCCAAATTCAAATCGACACTATCATTCTCTATATCTATCATATTTGAATTTACATTTTCATTTTCCGCATCTAGTAAACTCTCTTCTTTTATATTTAATATATCTGAATTCTCTACTTTCTCTATATTATTGTTTAGTAATCCATCATCATACGCAATTACATCCCATGGAAGCGAAGTGAATATTATTAATATTACTAATACTAATGAAATAATTTTATTTATTTTTTCTTTTATATTTTTCATATGTATTCTTCCTCCCTTCTTTTGTAATATTTTTTTATTACTCTGTTTTATTAAAATAATTCCATACTTGCTCCATATTCATATCTTTTACTGTTTGGACTGATTCTGCATATACATATATTTCAAATCCATTTAATACATCATCACTTGCTTTTTCTAATATCTCTACTGTTGTAAATAACGGCTCCGTTGTATCTCCTGGTTTTAATACTTTTTGATAATAATAGTATCCATCTTCTTCATTATATTTATAATTCTCTTTATCATAATCTATACTTAAACCATCCTCCACTCTACTATCTGATACCAAAGATTTTACCCTTACATAACAATCCACATTTCCATTATTTGTAACAGTAGGCTCTTTTTGAAAACTTGTACCTTTTTCTATTTTCAATGGTGGCTGATACTTTTCATTAACTTCTATATCGTTATACCCTAAAACCATATTATTCGTTACGGACTTCTTATATATAAAATATCCATATACTCCCAAAGACATAAATATTATTATAATAGCTACAATAATTACAATTTTTATTTTATTTTTATTCTTCATCTATTTCACTCCTTCAATTCCAGTTCCATTTTGCTTAATATAGTATGACCACATTTCTTCTGCTGTTCCTCCTTCTGCTTGTACTGCAATTGCTGTTACATGTAATTTTATATTTATTGCTTTATCCATATCTAAATAATTAATTATTTTCACTTTATCAAATACTGGCTTTTCTATTTTTTCTCCAGGTTTTATTATTTTTTCTAAATTATCCTTAACATATTTATAGGTATATACATGATATTTATTGCCATTTCCATCTTCATATGAACCAGTAAAATTATTATCTTCTACTTTAACCCATCCTTCATTTAAATCATAAGATACTAACTCAATTTCTTTTTCTATCTCATCTATTTCTTCATTTTCATCTACATATTTAATCTCTTCTGATATAGGGACATATACCTGAGCTCTTATATAACTATCTACTTTTCCATTATTAGATAATATTGGATCTTTTACAACTTCGTCTCCTGGTCTTACAACTTTATTATCTTGATAATTTGGTTCTTCTACTTCTGCACTTATTTGGCCTACATTAAAAAAATTAGTAATTTTATCATTCGTAGTATAAAATGCAAAAATGTTTTTACATTCTCTTAAAGTAAAAACAAGTGTAATAACTACCAATATCGTAAATATTATTAAAAATACCTTTTTCATCTCATATTCCCTCCTTTTTATCTGAATTATATATTTGACAAAATTCGACTTTCCCTTGATAAAAATAAAACTCTATTTTTAAGTCTTCTTATAATCATTTTCAATTTGTAATAACAAAGTAATATAATGGAATTGCTTTTCTATAATGAATTAAAATTTCAAAACATCAAAAATAGGCTAGACAATATTGCCTAACCAGAATTTTTATATTCTTTTAATTTTAAAACAATCCCTATATACAGCTACAAGGGATTCAACCATTATTATTTTTAACTCCATTATTTCTCCTTTGTATTTCTAAATTTTCTTTTGTTATGCTTTTTGCTTTAAAACATTATATATAGAATAAAAAATTATAGTTTTTTATAAAAAATACATTCCTACTCTTTTATTATACCATATACCACAAAAAACTTTGTTTGTTAATACCCTGATTTTAAGTTTATTTATCAATACTTACGGGGCTACATTTTTGAAAATTTTATTAAATTTTCATTACATTTAACTTATAATGTTAATTCTCTATAAAAACCTAAAACTTTAGTATATAAATAATTGAGTTTCAAAATAAAATATAGTATCATAGTATTAGAAAGTAATAAAAATAATATAAAAGATGACTAGTACTTGTGCTAGTCATCAGTTAGTTTTATTAAAAAAATTCACCTCCAATCTAAAATGAATTATATATAAAAATAGTGAAAAAAATAGAATTTAATGTTATAATGTGTTTGTAAAAAAATGAGAAATAATTAAATTGTAGAATAATTTAATATGGGGAGATAAATTATGCAAAATAAAAAAATAATAGTTTGTTCTAGAAACAAAGCAAAAAATGATGCAGTAAATGCTGTTGTGAGAGAATATTTCAATAACTTTGAAATAAAATCATTGGAAACTAATTCTGGTGTATCCGAAACTCCTGTTGGAGACGATGAAGGAATAAAAGGTTGTTTAAATCGTATAGATGATGCAATTAATCAAGATCAATATGGTGATTTATATATAGCTATGGAAGGAATTTTAACAAAATCCGAATATGGTACTTTTCTTTGTGGATGGACAGTTATATATGACGTTGCTTCAAAAGAATATCTATATGGTTGCAGTGCAAAAGTTAAATTGCCAGATGAAATTATAGCAAATATAAATAAATCACAGAGACTATCAGATGTAGTAGCAAAATTTGTTGGAAATACAGATGATGAAGTGAGTAAAATCGGAACAAATGGTTTGTTAACAAATGGTTCATATACAAGAACTGATGAATTTATTGATTCAATTGTATGTGCTATATCTTCAAAATTCAAAAAATTAAATTTTTAAGATATAGAAAGTTATTTATAGTAAAAAAAAATATTGAGGCAAACGCCTCAATTTTTTTATGAAAAATCTACTTTAACACTTTTTCTAACTTCATCACTATCAACTTTAAATAAATCTTCTGCTGTGAAACCAAACATTCCTGCTATAATATTTGTAGGAATTGTTTGTATTTTAGTATTATACATTGTAACTGTATCATTGTAGAATTGTCTTGAATAAGTAATTTTATTTTCAGTATTTTTAAGTTCTTCTTGTAATTCCAAAAAGTTTGTATTAGCTTTTAATTCTGGATAACTTTCTGAAACTGCCATAATTGTTTTTAATGCACCTGATAATTGATTATTAAGTTCTGCTTTTTCTGAAACTTTTTCTGCTCTTGCCCATGCAGTTCTAAGTTCTGCAACTTGAGTTAAAACAGCTTCTTCATGTTTCATATATCCTTTAACTGTTTCAACTAAATTTGGTATTAAATCAAACCTTCTTTGTAATTGAACATCAATTTGACTCCATGCATTTTTTACTCTATTTCTTGAAGCAACTAATCCATTGTATATTCCTATTATAGCTACAATAATTAAAACAAGAATAATTAATATAACCCATACCATAATTATAAACCTCCATCTTATAATATAATTATTATAACATATATATAAAAAATTACAATACATAAATATTCTTATTTTTATTAAAAATTATTTGAACATTATTACTAAGAATTTACAGCATAAATACTTTTATTTTAAATAATATTATAAATTTTCTTAGCATTTTCTAACGTAATACTAGCTATTTCTTCATAATCTTTTTCTAAAATATCAGCAATTTTTCTAGCAACAAATTCTACTTTACTAGGATCATTTCTTTTTCCTCTAAAAGGTTCTGGCGTTAAATAAGGTGAATCTGTTTCTATAAGTATTTTATCTAGCGGAACTTGTTTTATAGCAGACTCTGGTTTAGCATTTTTAAAAGTCACTACTCCACTAAAAGATATATAATATCCTAATTTAATTCCTTCTTTAATTAACTCAACATTTAATGGGCAACAATGAAAAATTCCTTTTTTATTACATGGCATAATATTTTTTAGAATTTCTATAGTATCAATGCTTGCATCTCTAGTATGTATAGCTATAGGTAAATTTAATTTATTTGCAAGCTTAATTTGTTCAATAAAAACTTGTTTTTGAAATTCTTTATTATCTTTATTCCAATAATAATCCAGCCCAATTTCTCCTATAGCTACTATTTTTTTATTTTTTGCAAGTTCTCCAATTTGCTTAATTTCTTCTAAAGTATCTTCATTTAAATCATTTGGAGATATACCCGCTGTACAAAAAATATTATCATATTTATTAGCAATTTCTATTGCCTTTTTACTAGATTCTAGATTATAGCCAACACAGGTTGTGTATTTTACTCCATTATTAAAGTTATTTAATATAACTTCATCCATATCTGTTTCAAAACGTTCATCATTATAATGAGCATGTGAATCAAACAATTCCATAAATTATCTTCTCCTATTAAATATTTATAAAATGCTCTTATTCAGGCTATATGCGAAAAGCTTTTGTACTGAATAACAATAGTGAACATTTTCTTATTTTAAAGCGAACAATTACTAAAATAAAATTATTTTTCTCAATCTATTAGAGCGGTTACATTTGCTACTGCATAATTTTGACAATGTGATATGCTAATATCTATTGAACTTATTTTAATATTATTATTTTTTAGATTTATAAAAGGCCTACCTTTTTCATCATTTAAAATTTCAAATTCTTTCCATTTACATTCTGTATAATATGAACTAAGGGCCTTAAAAATTGCTTCTTTCCCAGCAAACCTAGCAGCATAATGTTGGTATTTTTGCATTTTATGACTTTCACAATATTGTATTTCTTTTTGTGTAAAAATTGTTTGCAAAAAAGTTTGGTCAAACTTTTCAATTGCTTGCTTTATTCTATCAATTTCTATAATATCTATTCCTGTTTTTATTTGCATATTATCCTCTATTTTAATATATACTATTTAACTTTAATTTTCTAATCATACATTACATGAATTAGGAAAAGTATATTAACAGTATTAAATATAAAAGAGAAAAATAATAAAATCATTATGATAGAGAAATATATATTATTTTTCTCAATATTTAAATCTTTGTAAATAACTTCATATTTCTTTTTTACCTCATCATAAACATCATCAACTTCTAAAACTCTTTTTAAAGCTCTATAATATATATTTCCATTATCTACTAAAGTAACTTCTTTTTCCCAAAATACTTTGGTAAAATTTATAAATTTCTCTCTTAATTTAGGAATTTTTTTATAATCTTTAAATTCTAAATTCATTTTCTTTAAGAATATTTTTTGATATAGCCCTAAAATATAAGTGAAAAAATATTGATTTTCATATTCATAAGGTAATTTAGTAAAATTATAAGTATCAATTGCAGAACAAATCATATTTGAGCTAAGTTTGGTAATACCTGTTCTGGTATACTTTAATTTATCTAATATATATAAATTATGTTCTAAATTTTCTTTATTAAAATCTGATGCATAATTACTAGGTAAAACATTTGCATATTTATAAAAATCATTTTCCAAGTTTTGAAAGCTATTCTTTTCATTCCAATAATCTCTTTCCATGCAAGTATAAGAATAAGTATAAAATTTTGAATCTGATAATTCTTTCGTAATTGACTCTTTATTTTTATCTAAACCAGTTATTCTAGATATAAGCTCTGAAATATCAGATACATCTTCAAATACATCTGTTTGAATTTTTATATTTTCGTAGTTTTTTAGTGATAGAAATTCTGTATTTATATCTCTAAATTTATAATTAAAATTTAATAAGTCTCCAAAACTTGAATCTGTATCTAAAATAGTTTTCATAGCAAAAAAACATATCCCTGTTTTGAAACAAATAATATCTATTTTTTCTATATTAAAAAATATACCATCATCATTATCTACTTTTCCTTTTATATCTTTTTCAAGATAATAAGTAAAACAAGCACAATTGTGTTTTGAAACAATCTTTGCCTTTTTTTCCTTTTTAAAATTTTTAAATTCCTTTAATTTCTCATCTCTAATTTCAAATGTTGGAAAAAAATCTGCTCTGATCTGAGGTAGAAAATATGAATACATATCGTAATCTTTTTCTTTTTCAAAAATTCTATATTCACATTTTTTATCTTTAAATAATCTAAAAATATATTTTTCATATTTTGTTTCATCAATTATATACGGGTATACAAAATATGTATATTGATATTTATTCTTTAGTTCCACCAAATTCCCTTCCTTCTTTTGTAAAACATATTAGTTATATTAACTATTTTGTATAAACATTTAAACTAAGATCATTATACATATACCAATCTGCAATAAAATCTATATATAAATAATCATTTAAATTAACACTAGGTTTTAATAAAACAGCTCCATCTGATTTTAAAACTCCCCATAATCCATCTTTTTTTACTGCACAATAACCATATTCATTTTGCTCCTTAGCATCATCATATATAGCATCTACAATTTTTTCACCATTATTATTTTCATATCCATATTTTCCATTCTCTTTATATAAAAATAAAGTTCTTGTAGGTAAAACTTCTTTGGCAGTTTTTTCTTCTAAATTAAAATTATAATATTTATATTCATCATTTGATCTAACTCTTAAATAACCTTTATCTTCATTTATTTCTGAAATTATTATATTAGATAAAACTACATCAAAATTTTTATTTATAATTTCTGTAGTATATTGCTCATTATCAGCTTGAATTAGATTGCCATTTTTTATAAGGCTCATAGTTATATATTTAAAATCTATTTTTACACTATTATCTATTCCAATTATACCAAATTTTCCATCTTTTTTAGCTATATAGTTATTATCATAACAATAGCTCAAACTTTCATAATCAGCAGGAACAATATCTGTACCAGTTTTATCTATAATACCATACTTTCCGGCTTTTTCAGCTACTATATATTCACCATCTATTGATACAACATTATCAAATCCACCTTCTAAAACAGATTCACCTGTAGCAGTAATTATTTTATGAACTCCAACTTCTGTAACAACATACATATTACTTCCATAAACATGATCTATAGAATCATATTTATTCTCTAATACTACTTTTTTATCTGGATTTATAACTCCATATTTATTATTTTCATCTTTTACAATATAACCATTTGAATAATTATCTGTTAAACTAGATATTTCAGTATAAATTGGTTCAATTATTGTTTCACCAATACTATTTACTAAACCTTTTTTAGAATCTTTTTCTACTATAATGCTTTTTTCTATTCCTTGCATAGCATATATATTATCATATTCTGGAGCTAGTATAACTTTACCATCATAATCTATTAAACCGAATTTTCCATCACTTTCGTATTTTAATACTTCAGATTCATACCAGATTTTATTTTGCGTATTATTTTCAATTGGCTCAACATTATTATATCCTAGAAGAATTTCTTCACCTTTTGAGTTAATTACTTTAGTATTATAAGTTCCAGTTTCATAATTTACATTATAGGTACAAATGAATATATCTTTATTTTTATCTGGAATTATAATCATTTCATCATATTCAGGATTTATTACATTTTTTCCTTCATTATCTATTACTCCCCATTTATCATTTGAAAAAACAGTAAAATAGGTTGTTTGAACCGAAATATTTTTTGTTGTTACTTTTTTTGTTAATGCACTTTTTATAGATATTATAACCATTATTATTGCCAATAAAACAATTATAGTTGTTATTACTTTTTTTATATTTAATTTTGGTTCAACATTATAATGATTTCCCTTATTACTAACTCTATTCATTTTAAACCTCTTTCTAAGATTGATTACTATAATCATACGAATTTATAAGTTCAATATTCATGGGTATACTATACCATTTTATTTAGCAAAATACAATAGATATTTAAAAATAAACCAATTCTAGAAATTAAAAACATCTAAAAAAATATAATAGGCGATTTATAATCGCCCACACCTTTCAAAATTTATTTATTTTTTTTCATAATTTTTGCAACAATAACTGTCATATCATCATGTGCTACTCCGTAGCTATTATCAATGGCTTCAGCTAATATTAAATCAGCCAATTTTTGAACATTATTTGTTGTAGCATTTTTTAGAAATTCTTCTAACCAATCATTTTTAGATATATCACTTGATTCAATTATGCCATCACTCGCTAATACTATTATATCTCCATCTACTAATTTAACCAATGTTTCAGATAAAGTAATTTGATTTACAATACCTAAAGGCATTTGATTTGATTTTAAAATTTGAATATTTTTTTTATTCTTAATATAAGTATTACTAGATCCATTTTTTATACTATATAGGTTTCCTTCATATAAATCAAAAATCGCTAAATCAAGACTCGCATACATTTCCTCATTTAAATCTAAATTTAAACTAGAATTTATAAGTTCTAAAGTTTTCTCTTTTTCAAAACCTGCAGATAAAAAGTTTTTTAACACTTTTAATACTGTAGAGCTTGTCTCTCTAGCATTTAACCCTGTTCCCATTCCGTCACTAATAGCAAGTAAATATTTTCCATCATCAAGCTTTAAATCTAAATTACTATCTCCTGAAAAATTACTATCATCTTTTGTTAATTTAGCCTTTCCAATTTGAATAGTAAATTTGTCCTCTGTAGAATAGGTTTGAATATATATATCATTTTTAATATTTCTTCTATCTTTTTGAAATATAACTTTTTTTCCAACAATTTTTGAAATGGCATCAGAAATATTAACAATTTTTTCTCTTTGTCTTAATTCATCTGTATATTTTAATTTTATGTCAATAACAATCTTACCATTTTGTATTTTTTTATATCTAACTCCTTCAATATCTAAATTCTTTTTTAATAAAACAATTCCTATTTCTTTTTCCAATTTTTTAATTTCAGGTGATTTTTCTTGTTCCACATTCTTCGCTACATCAGAAATTATTTTTTTTACATTTTCTAGTTCATTAACAATTTTGATGTTTTGAGCCTGTTTTTGCTCTTGTTTTGCATTATCTATATTATTCATTTTATAAGATTTATTAATTATATTAACAACTTCTTTTAAATCTTCTTTTATATATTCATATTGATTAGCAATAAAATTATTGTGCAATCTAAAAATTTCTATTAAATCTTGCTCTAAAATTATTTCTTTTTGTTGTAGAACATAAAAAATATCATCATCAATTTTATCTATATTTTTATAAATTTCATCATAAAAAATATTATTTTTTTTATCTTCTATATTAGATTCTAAAATTTCAATAAAATTATCTTTTGTATTTTCAATTGAAACTTCTTCTTCAACTGATGTATATTTTTTTGTAATTTCATTTAATGCTTCTGCTACTACATTTAATTTAGTTTTTACTTCTGCATCTGCTTCAAGCCTATATTCTCCTTCATCAGTAATTAATTTATAATTTCCAATAATATCTTCTAAATCTATTTTTATATTTGAAGGAACAAGTAAAAGTCCAATTGAAGCAATAAATATTTCTCTAAAATATATTATTGTTTCTATATTTCCACTATACATATATGTTAAAATACCATTTCCTAGTATAAAACCAATAATTACACCTATTTTTCCAAATCTATTTAAGAAACCAGCTAAAATTCCAGCAACGGCAAAACCAGCAATTTGAATTGGAGTAACAAAGCCTATTATTCCAACAGATAATCCAATTGCAACACCAGATACTCCTCCAAGTAACATTCCATTTTTCCAACCTAATAATAAAATTAAGAAAATTATAATTATATTACTAATGCTTAATCCACCTAAAATATTCAACCCATTAAAAGCTGTACTTGCAATTCCTATAATTATAGATGCTCCGTATAAGTTCTTCTAAAGTATACGCTTTTTTTGTTCCAAAATCTCTAATAACAACAATTCCATTAACAAAAATTTTATAGAAACAATATGTTAATACAGAGATAATTATTCCCATAAATAAATTATAAATTAAAAATGATCCTCTAATATTATTTATGAAACTAACTATAAAACAAGACCAAAATAACTTTCCACCTGTTTTTACAATTTCGTTTCTTTCTTCTATTGAATATTTTGGCTTTAGAATTAATATCATTAAAAAGTAAATTAAACATGTAAAGAAAAATACTCCGAAGCCACTTAGCCCTTGAAAAATAATTGTTGATAATCCAGAAACGATAAATACCATTGCAATTGGAATTTCAGTTCCTAAACATGCCGCAATAATTGCTAATCCAAATGGTAATACCTCATTTCTAATAGATACCATTGAAATTAAAAATGTTAGAATATAAATTATTATATTTTGAATTTTAAATATTTCTTTAGTTATATCTTTTATATTAATATTTTCATTTGTATCTCTTGCTTCTTTACTACTACTTTGAAACATCCTTAACCACCTCAATACATTTATAATATAAAACTATAACAATTTTAAAATTTCTTTTTTGTCATTTTTAAGTTTTATTTTATAAAAGTTCTCTTCATTTTGTGATAATTTAAATAAAAAAACCTTAAATTTTTTCTATATTCTATTATAATTTATCTAAAAAGACAAGTATTTAATAAAAATAAATAAAAAAAAAGCAAGTCGCTTTTTGCGACTTACTTTTTTATTTATTATTTAGCATTATTCTTTATTGTTTTTACGTTTTTGTGATATTTTTAATGCTATTCCAGTTCCGGCTCCAGATACAAGAGCAAATGCTATTATTATTGCTATTGCTGTTGCTGTTTTTCTGTCATTGTCTATATTACCTGTTGGAGGTGATAATGTAACAATTTCTGTTGATGTTTCATCTACTTCTTTAGTAGATGTAGCTCCTCCTCTAGGATCAAAGTTACCATAAACACCTACTTCTCTATTTCCACCAACTGGATTTTCAATTTCTACAATCTCTGCATAATTGTCTACACCATAATCTCCTATATCAGTAGCTGATTTTGTATCTGATAAAGTTATATAAGTTATTGCTTGAACACCTTTATCTTCCTCTTCTAAAGACTTATTTTCTTCATGTCCTGTATAAGCTAATGGTGTTAATGCTTTAACAAACTCTGTATCAGAAGTATTTGTTATTGCTATATGATTATCTCCATAAGGTTGTTCTATTTCATTTAAGATTTGTCCATTTACAAATACATTTTTATCAATGTAATTCATTAAATTACTATCATTAGATTTAATAATATTCCATCTTTCTTGATTTTCTGTAGCATCACTGTTATTTAATATTGAAATATCATTATCTACATATTCAACCACTTGACGAACAGTTGTCTTAACTATCTTATCAACATCTGTTGTCCAATCTCCAAATCCTTGATAATAAGTATGTCCTAAATATTTACCATATGTTTTATATACTTGAGGCTTATCAGAATCTTTATTTGTAATATCTTCTGATTCTTCATGTTTTAATAATCCAGATTTATCATCTGCTTTTACTAAAACATAATCAGGAGAACTTAATTCTTCAATAGCTCTATCAAATGATTTTTCACGAGCATCAATTATATCAATATTCATTATCTTATCAAGTTGATCACCATAAGTATCTGGTTCACTTAAATTAATTGCTGTTATTTGATATTTAATAGTTACATTTAAATCTTGTAATACTAATGAATCAACATTTACATATAAGAATCCTTGTTCTCTAGTTCCGTCTTCTTTTAAAGAATCATTAACTTTAGTTAAAATGTCCATTCCTTGTAATGTATCAGCTTTAGGAACTAAGGCTACCCATAATCCGTTTGATATTTCATTGTATTCAATATCAGAATTATTTTCCGTATTGCCTAAGAAGCCTTCTTCTGTACCATAGTATATATCATACTCTACATGGAAGAATTCATTTTCAGTATTTGTAAAGGTAATTTCTTTAACTTGTTTGTCTAAGATAATATTTGTCTTTGATCTCTTTTCAAGACCGAAGTTTACATTTTCAATAGCATTTCCACTATTACTTTCTTCTTTATCATTGCCTTTTTTCTCAACTTTCAAGTTAATCTTAGCTGAATCTGCAAACATTGTATAATTATCTGCATTTATTATACCATTATAAGCTGTTTTTGAATTATCATAACTTGGTTTTACAAATAATTGATTCATATAATTTGCATAATCACTTTCAAAATTTGGTACATCTGTATTTAATGTTTCATAATC
This sequence comes from uncultured Clostridia bacterium, assembly GCA_947630235.1. Classification (GTDB taxonomy): domain Bacteria; phylum Bacillota; class Clostridia; order TANB77; family CAG-508; genus Scatovivens. The sequence continues at coordinate 6,695 of CANRGN010000004.1, read as the reverse complement.
TAATCTTGATTTTGAAGCTTTAACATATTCATCTTTTGAATCATAATTTGCCACATTGAATATTGCTGTATTCTTATTATTTAATACTTGAGTTTTTTCAATCAATGCTAATCTTCTAGCTTCGTTGTCTCTAGCTTCGTTGTCTCCTTCTGAGCTATCTAAATCTAGCCATTCATTATTTACATAATCATCGAAACTAATATTCTTTTCGTAAGCTGTAGTTTTGTAATCTATACCATTGATTTTTGGATAATTTGAATCATTTTCAACTCTACCGTCTTTATTATATAATTCAACTTTAGAATTATCTCCATAGAAGAATCTTACTTCATAGTTACCTGCAACTAATCCATTAGTTAACATACCATCTATTTTATTTGAGTTAATATAATAATTTCCGTCTTGAGTTGTCTTAACTTCTGAACCAGTATCCCAATAGTATTCATATTCAGTATAATTATTTGTTACTTTTCCACTATCGTCAACTGTTGGTATATCTACAACTTCAACTAATTTAGTTGTAATATTTTTTAATCTGTAATCATCATCATCAATTTTACTATTACCTAATTTTTGTCCATTATTTTCTTCGGTATTTATATCTTCTCTATCTAACCAAGCTGTACCTGATATTGATCTAGTATTATTAGATTTTGTTCCAATATTTACTTGACCATAAGATGTATCATCTTCATGAACTGTATATGTGTTTTGTGATAAGTTGTAGTTAGCTGGAGCTGAATCTTCGTCAATTACAGCAGCTGGATTACCTTCATAGTATGCTGTAAAGCTTGAAACTTCTGCATAATTTCTCTTATCTCCTAATACAAATTCACCATCTTTTATCTTCTCATAATCAGATACACGATATGTTGTATAGAATTTTGCTTGTTTATTTGCAGGTAAGTTATAACCTTCATAATCTTTATCAAATTGAGAAAGATCAATTGTTGCTTTATTAAATACATGATCAATATTATTTATTGTAACTTTTCCAGCAAATCCTTCTTCTTTATATTCATCAGCAGTAAATGACCAATTCCACCAAGCTTTATTTTTATCGAATAAGTTTGTTAATTTTGCTTTATCATCGTCTCCTGTACCATAATCTTCTTCAGTAATATATGCATATAAACCTGGAGTACTTTCTAATTGAGTTCCCTCTTTATCAGCATTATATCCATTAAGAACATCAACATATTCTAATGTACTTTCTGAGTAATCATCTATTGCATGAATAGCTACATCATACATTGAATTATTTGCAAGAGTAATTCTATATGTTAAGTAAATTTGTAACTCTTTAGATTTTATTAAATTCTTGTTAAATTCTTCAGAATCTTCATCTGCATTATGTCCATATATAGCATTATAGAATTTATTGTATGCATTATATAAATCAGTATTTTCTCCATATGCTTTTACTCTATATGCATAATCTGATGTATATATATTTAATAATCCATCATGATTTTCACTTAGGCTATCTTCATCTAATTCACTAATTTGATCTAGAATATCTTCATTTAAATCGCCTTCAGCAATTTTTGCTTTTCCATTTTCAAATTTATAAACTTGAGCTTTTTCATTTATAATAATTGTTGCTGCTTCAATTGATTTTGAAACTTCTACATCTGCTTTTGGTTTTTTAACTAATCCTAAGTTGATATTTAATCCATAATTTAATACTGGCATGAAATAGTATTCATATTCTATATATTCAATTCCATCACGTTTAACCATTCTAAATTCATATTCTTTATTAGATAATTCCATATCTAAAATATCTTCATTTCTAATATCACTTAAGAAATATTTTAGTCCAGCATTTGCAGTTGTTGCTTTATTATATACTTCTGTATAATTGTCTTTATTAACACCTAAATCAACAGTACCAACTGATGTAGCAAAATCATTATTTATGCTTGCTTTATAATTTACAGTTGCATCACCAATTTTACCTTTAGAGTTACCATCTGCATCCATCTTAGTATCGCCTGTTACTGTTGAATATTTGCTATTATAGTTATTTCTATCTTCTTCATTATCTATAGCAAATGAATTATTAAAGTATTTACTATCATTTGGTTCCCCTAAGTACGTACCTACATCTCCATCTGCATCTACTAAGAAGTCTGTTGGTTCATAAGTTACACCATCATAATAGAATTCTACATCATATCTAATTCTCCATCCATTTTCGAATGTTAATCCACTATTTGCTTCTAATTCAGTAAGCGCTGGAACAGATATTTTATCAACACTCCAATGTCCATCTTCGCCAGTAACATCATATTGTACATTTCTATCAAACATGAAATAGAATGGTATAGAATCTTGAACCAATTCTTGTTCTTCGCCATCACTAGATTTAAGTATATAAGTTGGCTCACCATTATATGTTCTTGCATATTCTACAAGATTTCCATCTTCATTTCTATATAGTACTCTAGCTACTTTTACATAAATTCCTTCAAGTGGTGTATCATAAAATTGCACAGTATCACCTACATGATATCCACCATCAACATATCTACCATCATGTCCGCCTTTAATGTCAGTATCTTCTTCAGTAATAACTTTATTTGGTATTTCAACATCATCCCAAACAATACCACCCATTTCAGTAACTAATTGCCATGCTCTTCTACGACTTTCCTGATAATCATTTACAATTGAAACTTTATTTAACTCATCTGGGTTTACTTGTATATCTTTTGATGTAATTTCTTTTCCTGTCTTTTTAGATTCTACAGCTTCAACAACACCAGCAGTTGCAAATGATGATACATAGAATTCGCCTGTTGCATCTTCTTTAACAACATAAGTAGGAGCATTCTTACCATCTGGCCAAGAAACTGTTAAGTTATCAATTATTGGATAAGGAATTCCTTTATTATTTTCGTCTTTGTAGAAGTCTATAAATTCTTTAATTGGTATTTCTACTGTTTCTACATATTGTGTATTAACTTCATTTGGATAAGAAACACCATCATGAACAAACATTGAATCTTTACCTGGAGTTACAGTTACATTAAATGTAAATGTATAATCTCCACTATAAATGTCACTTACTTCTTCTAGTAAGTCTGCTTCAGAGAAGCTCTTTTCTCTATCTATGAAAGATTTATCTAAGCTAATTGCACCTGATAACCATTTATTATTTGTAAATATTACATTTATTTTTGCTTTAGATTGATCTGATACAGTTCCTGTTATTATGTTTGTATCTTCATCCCATTTCCAATCATCATCCTTTTCATCTACGCCTTCTACAATAACATCACTTGGTACATTACCATCCATTTCTCTTATCTCAACTCTTGGTGCTGGATCGTCTATATTCCAACTGATTGTTTCAGTATCTTTAGAACTATTAGCAGTTACATAAATATCTTTCCATGGAACCTCTTCTTCGCTAATATCTAAAGCTTGTCCATTTGTTAAATATCTATATTGGAAATAATATTCAGGTCCTGGAGTATTACTATCAATTGAATCTAATTTTTTAGTTATTGTTACATTTCCACTAACCATTACATCATTTTCAAAAGTAAATGTATACAAATTGTCATTTTCTGGTTGTAATTGTAATTCTGGAACTTGTATTATATTTCCTTCTTCATCTGTTATTTTATTTCCATCTTTATCTACTGCATCAACTAATTTTTGTTCAAATTCTTGATCTGGATTATTGCTTATAGTTATTTTTGGAGTAGCTTTTGTCTCAACTTCTAATACTCCTATACTTGGAGCTGTTTCGTTAGTTTTCCAAGTGAATGTAATAGCATCTGAAGTTTCTCCAGCAAATAACTCAATTGGATCACCATATAATTCGTTATCTTTATATATTTCAAATTTATATTTTTTATCTGATGATTGTCCTGGTTTTAATTCTTTTCTAATATATATTGCAGCAATATTTTCTCCTATATTGTTAACTTCTATATTTGGTTGATCTTCAGTTGCTTGGAATACACCCTTTGAACTTCCTTCAATAGTATAAGTATTCCATAAAGAATCCTCTGGTATATCAGCATCATCTATACGATTTCCATATTGGTCAACCTCAATTACATAGTAAACATCAGTTACAGGAATTTCGTCAGATATTACAGTATCCATTGTAACTCCATTTTCTTCATCTTTAAATAAATGTACTAAAGCTTTTTCTTCATCAATAACATTACTATTTTGTCCATATTCTGTTCCAAATAATTCTTTTAATTTGTCTGAATCTAAAATTGTATCTTTATCATCAGGATCTGTAGCAATTTGGAAATAGAAGTTTTCTCCATCTTCTATAGGTCCACCATTAGATTTTTTAGTAATTTTAAATGTATAATATTCTTCATTTATAGTATTTGTTTCATCATGTCTAATTTCATTAACTACTATTTTTGCTTCTTCTTCACTGTAAGATGGTTGTTCAAAAGTTTTCTCTACTGCATCTTTATATGTTGGTTCGAACTTATCCCATAATTCAGATGATTTATTTTCATCTTTTAAATCTTGATATTCTTTATATGTTCTACCTTCTTCGTCAACCTCTTTTATAGTATATGTTGGAGTTTCTTCTCCTTCATTCCATGTAATTGTATTAGATGTAAATGTATCTCCTGCATATAAAACAATTGCATTTTCTTCATTTACTGTTGCTACATCTACTTCTTTATCTATTGCTAAATTCTCTACTACATTTTCACCATTTTGTTCAATTATAAAGTAGAATGGATATTCTTTTACATTTTCTGCATCATCTTTATTAGTATTATTATTATCTACAACTGATTTTGTTAAAATAATATTTCCATAATAAACTTTTTCTGGAGCATTTACCATTTCAATCCAGTTGTCTCCTTCAAGTGAAATAGTTATAGAATTATCTGAAGTAATATCTCCTCCACCATTTAATTTATATCCAACTAATTCAAAATCTGAATCTTCAATTTCATCTACTTTAAATGTAGGAGCGTCTCCTTCCCACCTAATGAAATCATCTTTACTATATGGTTTATTTACACTTACTGTTGCTGTACCTTTATATTCTTTGTCTTTAATTTCATCAAATTTTCCAGTTTCCTCATTTTTAATAAATAATTTTGTAGTTCCTTTTGATTTTGTTATTGAATAATTTGCTGTAAATTCTTTTGCTTTATCTTCATCACTTAAATTATCGCCTTCTATATCTTTAGTAATTTTTATTCCTGTTGATATTGGAATGCTTAGGTTTGATCCTTCTAATTCAATTGTTCCATCTGTGTCTTTTTCAATATCACCAGATTTTATACCTTTTCCATCTGCTGGTTTAAACTTACTCCAAATTTCTGATTTTTTATCACTTTCTTCATAAGTTTTTCCTTTTTCGTCAACCTCTTTGATTTCATAATGTAATTTTTCATCAAGTTTTAATATGAATTCTTCTTGATATTTTGGAATATTTTTTGTAATTTCATATTTTGTTTTATTTTTATCTTTATGAGAATCACTATAAGTTATATCAAAATAGAATGTTTCATCATCTTGAATTGGTGTACCATCTACAAGTTTTTCAAATACTATTTTAATTTTTCTTATTGTATTATAAGCATCAACTTTAGCTGATTTTGAAGTTGGATTTTCAGTATTTAAACTTCCTTTCCAAATACCCTTTGAACTTCCCCATTTTCCATTAGAGAATTTTCCTGGTTTTGTAATTTTCCATAATTTACTGTCTTTTGTTCTATTTTCATAAGAATTTCCTTTTTCGTCAACCTCTACAATCTTATATTCTATAGATCCATCATTTGGTAAATCTATATCAGATATTGTAGCTGTTTCTATTGAATTTGTTGTTTCTTTTTCTTTATTTATATTGAATTTTATAGAAACTGGAATATATTTTTCATATCCTTCTCCATTTGCATCTTTAGAATCTACTTTTTGAAGATTTGTAGATTTTTTATTTAATGTAACTACATCATTTTTATAGTTTTTCAAATATACATTAAATTTAAATTCTAATGAATCATCTTCTTTTAATCCTAAATATTTTTTAATTTCACTTAAATTGTCTTTATTTAAAGTTATTGATTTTCCTTGTAAATCAACAATTGATTTACTAACTACAATTGAACCTTTTTCTGGAATTACTGGTTTATTTACCATTTCAATCCAGTTTTGTCCTTCAAATGAAATTTCTATAGAGTTGTTTAAAGTAATATCTCCTTCTCCATTTACTTTATATCCAGCTAATTCGAAGTCTGGATCTGCAATTTCATCTACTTTTAATATAGGAGCGTCTCCTTCCCAGTCAATGAAATTATCTCTAATATATGGATTATTTATACTTACTTTTGCTGTATCTGTATATGCTTTCTCTTTAATTTCATCAAAATTACCAGTCTTTTCATTCTTAATAAATAATTTTGTAGTTCCTTCTGATTTTGTTATTGAATAACTTGCTGTAAATTCTTTTGCTTTATCTTCTTCAGTTAATTCATCACTTTCTATAGCTTTAGTAATTTTTATTCCTGTTGCATCTGGAGCATTTACCATTTCAATCCAGTTGTCTCCTTCAATTGAAATTGCTATAGAATTATTCTTCATATCAGGTTCTGCAGATTCTTCTACTCTATATCCACGTATAGCATAGCCTGGCTCTTCAGTTTCATTTACTTTAAATGTAGGAGCTTCTCCTTCCCAATCAATGAAAT